>JAGRGD010000308.1 GCA_020445665.1 Rhodocyclaceae bacterium | reverse complement strand
CCGGAGGCAACAACCTTGCTACCGCCTTGTCCTTGAATGCTTGTCCGTACCTGGCCACTTCGTCCTTCCGCTATCGCCCCAGTTGTTCGGATTCTATCGAGGCGACAACTAGTCTGACGCAGGGGGATGGCGCGATGGCGTCCTGGTATCGCAAAAAGAGCCGCTAGGGTTCCCCCGCGGCTCTGAAGGCAACAAAGCCTAATTTGTCTGTCAGGAACCGAGATCGCCGGAAATGTAGCTCTCAAGATGCTCAATCGTGGCGCGCTGTTCGGCGATAACGGCCTTGACCGCATCGCCGATCGTGATCACGCCGACCATCTTGCCCTTCTCGACCACTGGCAGGTGCCGGATGCGATTCTCTGTCATCATTTCCAGTACATCATCGATGGTCTGCGACGGGGATATGGTCAAAACATTGGCCGTCATGACCTCGGCAATCGTGATCTCTTTCGAGGCCTTGCCCTGCAGTGTGATCTTCCTGGCATAGTCCCGCTCGGTGAAGATTCCGCGCAAGTGCTCACCTTCCGTGACCAGAACACCGCCAATATCGTTGGTCTGCATGCATTGCAGCGCCTCAAAGACCGTTGCTTGCGGACTCAAACAATGAACGGCGTTGCCCTTGCTCTCGAGAATCTGCCTGACCGCCGCTGTCATCTACTCCCCCTGTCGAGTGTGTGCGTTGTCGGCTATCGCCAACGAGTGCTCCCATTCCAAGCTTAGCGCAAACGGTCGCGTCCCGGTGGTGCGCCTGGCATTGAGGCGTGCCTCTAGATCTCCAGGTTGTCGATAAGCCGCGTGGCGCCAAGTCGTGCGGCGGCGAGAACGACTCTTGGTGCGGGATCGTCGGGGTGCGCGGGTTGAAGGTCGCTACGGCGACAGATGCGAATGTACTCGGGCGCCCAGCCGCTGGCCTTGAGACCTTCGACTGCCCCGGATTCCAACTGCGGGAAGTTTGTGGCACCCGAACGTACCGCGTCGCGGATCTGCTGGAGCGTGGCATATAGGCGCGGAGCCTCGGCCCGTTCGGATTCGGTGAGATAGCCGTTCCGACTGGACAGGGCAAGGCCGTCTTCCGCGCGAACGGTTTCTCCTGCGACAACTTCGAGTGGCATCGCGAACTCCCGAACCATATTCCTGAGCACCATCAGCTGCTGATAGTCCTTTTTGCCGAAGAGCGCGTGCGTTGGCTGAATGATGTTGAGCAACTTCATCACGACCGTAGCAACACCGCGAAAGTGGCCATCGCGGAACTCGCCCTCCAGAATCGAGACGTGCTCGGCGGCAGGCTCGACGTGGTAAGTCTGCCTCTGGGGATACATTTCGGCTTCATCGGGGGCGAAAAGAAGACTGGCTCCTGCCTCCTCAAGCTTGGCTGCATCCTCTGCCAGGGTCCTGGGGTATCGGTCAAAATCCTCATGCGGGCCGAACTGCAGTCGATTGACGAAGATCGATGCCGCGACATGGGGCGAATGCAGCGCTGCCTGGGTGGCGAGTGCGATGTGGCCGCTATGCAGGTTGCCCATGGTGGGCACGAAGGCCAGGGAGGGGAGTTCGGCACGGGCAGCGCGAAACTCGGCGACGGAGTGAATGATGCGCATGGATCTGCTCGCTGGCCTGTCAGTAAGCGTGTTCGGGGCCGGGGAAGCTTCCGGCCTTGACTTCGTCGACGTAGGCTGCGATCGCACTGTCGATGTCGTCGCGCCCTTTAAGGAAGTCCTTGACGAAACGGGGCCGGTAGCCTTTGAAGACACCGAGCATGTCGTGAAGGACGAGTACCTGGCCATCACAGCCCGCGCCAGCGCCGATGCCGATTGTCGCCATGCTCGAGAGTTTGCCCGTAAGGTCTGTGGCGAGCGTCGCGGGCACCATTTCCAGGACCACAAGGGAGGCGCCAGCCTCCTGCAAGGCGCGGGCATCGGCCTCCAGTTCGGCCGCGCCTGATTCGGTGCGTCCCTGGACGCGATAGCCGCCCAACTGGTGCACGGACTGCGGTGTCAGCCCGATGTGGGCGCAGACGGGTACGCCGCGCTCGACCAGGAAGGCGACCGTTTCGGCCATGTGGCGCCCCCCTTCGAGTTTGACCATCTGCGCGCCGGCCCCCATGAGTCGTGCCGCGTTGTCCATGGCCTGCTCGCGTGAGGTCTGGTAGCTGCCGAAAGGCATGTCGGTGACGATCATGGGTCGACTGGCGCCCCTTGCCACGCACTCGGTGTGATAGGCCATGTGGTCCATTGTGACCGGCAGGGTCGTTTTCTGGCCTTGAAGGACGTTGCCGAGTGAGTCGCCCACCAGCAGAAGATCCACGCCGCATCGATCGAGGGCTGCCCCAAAGCTGGCGTCGTAGCAGGTCAGCATCGCGAGTTTTTCGCCTTCCGCACGCATCTTGGCCAACGCATGCAGGGTGACGGGCTTTCGATCCTTGTCTGTCAGATAGCTCATGGTTTCTCTCCTCTCGCGAGGCGGAAGTACACGCCATCAGGCGCTGTTGGGCAAGTTGGAAGCCGATTAGCCGGCGTAGCCAAAGAACTCGCGATAGCCGCGCATGGCCTGCAGACGTTCGATCAGGAGGTCGAAGTCGGCGTCCTGATCCACCGGATTGAGCACATCGGCGTCGACGATGAAGAGCGGCGCGGCATCATAGTCATAGAAGTAGCGCGCATAGCAGTCGGAGACGCGTGCGAGATAGTCTTCGGTGATTCGCTTCTCGGCATCCAGGCCGCGCTTTCGGACGCGGTCCATCAGGGTCTCGCTCTTTGCCTGCAGATACACCACGAGATCCGGCTTGGGCCCTGGCTGTGTCCGGGTCGCCGCATGGATGCGGTGGTAGAGCGCCAGTTCATCCGGCCCCAGATTCAATTCCGCGAACAGCGGATCTTTCTCGATCAGGAAGTCGGCGACACATGCCGCACTGCTCTGGCGGCCGGCGCGTTCGGCAAGCAGATCGAGTCGCTGGTAGAGGAAGGAAAGTTGGGTCGCCAGACCCCAGCGATCCATATCCTGGTAGAAACGGGCAAGGAAGGGGTTCTGTTCGGGTTGTTCAAGCAGGAGCTCGGCACCGAGCCGCTGGGCGAGCCGCCGAGCCAGCGAGGTCTTGCCGGCCCCGATCGGACCTTCCACGACGATATAGCGAGCCTTGTCCAGCATGGTCCTCCTCGTGGTCGTCCGTGGTGGTCAGGCCCGCATTGCGCATTGCACGTTGAAGATCATCGAACCTGCAGGCAAGAGCATACACAAGCCCTGCCCATAAGGGGCCAGGCGACCGGGTCGCTAAAATGTTCAGGTCGCGTCCCCAGCTGGCGCGTCTTCCGACTTCGCTCCGGCGCTGCGCTTGCGCCGCCGCCGGCGCTTGCGCGGCGCTCCATCGGCCGGACCGCCGTGCATCATGGCCTCGCGTTCGGTTCCGTTGGCATGGGCGAACTGATTCCACCAGTCGGGCACCGAGGTGTCGATCTCGCCCGACTCTGCCCGAAGGCGCAGGAAATCCCATGCGGCCCGGTATCGGGCTTGCTCGATAAGGCGATAGGGCGCCTTGCCATTGCGACGCTCGAAACGGGGCTGGAGGGCCCAGATGTCCTTGATGTCGCCGACGATGCGACGGGTAATGGCAAGCTTGCCGGCCTGACGATCCAGCACCTCGTCCATCGCCTCGAAGAGGGCAGGGTAGACGCTTTCGCCGCGGGCTTTCCGTGCTTCCCAATTGGCGAGCACCTCATGCCACAGCAGTGTCGCGAAGAGGAAACCGGGTGATACGGGTTTGCCTTGTCGAACCCGCTGGTCGGTGTTGTCGAGGGACAGCCAGACGAAGCGCTCACCGAGGGGCTGCTCGAGGATCACATCGAGCAGCGGCAACAGGCCGTGGTGCAGCCCCTCCTCACGCAACTGTTTGAGGCAATTGACCGCGTGCCCGGAAAGCAGCAGCTTGAGCATCTCGTCGAACAGGCGGGCCGGCGGCACGTTCTCGAGCAACTCGGACATCTCCCGGATCGGCCCGCGGGCAGCCGGGTCGATGCTGAGCCCGAGCTTGGCGCCGAGTCGCACCGCGCGCAGCATGCGCACCGGATCCTCCCGGTAGCGTGTGCGCACATCGCCAATCATGCGCAGGGTCTTCTGCTTGAGATCGGCGACGCCATGGTGGTAGTCGAGGATCGTTTCGGTGGTCGGATCGAAGTAGAGGGCATTGACGGTGAAATCCCGCCGCGTCGCGTCTTCGGCCTGGCTGCCAAAGACGTTGTCGCGCAGGATCCGGCCATGTTCATCGGTTTCCGCAGTTTCAGCGTCCTGGCTGGCGCGGAAAGTCGACACCTCTATCGTCTCCGGCCCGCTCATGACATGCACGATCCGGAATCGCCGGCCGATGATGCGCGAGCGACGGAACGCCGCCTTCACCTCTTCCGGCGTGGCACTGGTCGCTACGTCAAAGTCCTTCGGCGTTTGCCCCGCCATGATGTCCCGCACCGCACCGCCGACGACATAGGCCTTGTGCCCCTTTTCCTGAAGGACCGAGCAGACCTTGCGGGCCGCTGACGAGATCTGCTTGCTGGTCACGCCGTGCTGGTCGACCGGAATGATCGCTGGTTCGGTCGGAATGGCGTTCGCGGGGCGCTTGAAAACGCGGCGCAGCAACTTACGGATCATTGGCAATGCGGTTGGGTTTGAGTAAACCACGCGATTTTAGCCGATCGCGCCCGGGTCATGGGTCTATTGCTCGGTACTGCGAAGGGAAATGACCGGCCAGCCCCGCTCGGTTGCCACCGACTCCAGGGTGGGGTCCGGGTCGACCGCGATCGGCGCATCGACCTGCTCGAGGAGTGGCAGATCATTGTGGGAGTCACTGTAGAACCAGCGCTTGTCGAAACTGCCCATATACAAGCCGAGGCCCTCAAGCCAGGCATCCACACGGGCTATCTTGCCGGCCTTGAAGGCGGGAAGGCCGCGCGGCTTGCCTGTGAAGCAGCCATCTTCCTGCGCCGGCACCGTGGCGACGAGGTGCGGAATGCCGAACTCGCGCGCAATCGGACCTGTGACGAAACTGTTTGTCGCGGTCACGATCGCGACCAGCGCACCGCTGCCGAGGTGCCGGTCCACCAGCGCCCGGGCGGGGCGGCCGATCATTGGCAGGATCCGCTCTCGCATGAACTCGGCGTGCCATGCGTCGAGTTGTGCGCGCGGGTGTCGTGCCAGCGGCGCCAGCTGGAAGTCCAGGAACTCATGGATATCCAGGGTACCGGCCTTGTACTGGTCGTAGAAGTCGAGGTTGCGTGCCTCGTACACTTCCTTGTCGAGCACGCCGACGGCGATCAGGAATTGGGCCCACTCGAAATCGGAGTCCCCGTCGAGCAAGGTGTTGTCCAGATCGAAGAGCACGAGATCCATGGTGGCGGTCCTTCAGGCAGAAAGGTCGAGGCCGCCCTGCATCAGCCGGCGCAGCAGCGGCAGCGTGATCGGGCGCTTGTGTTCAAGGGAGGCGGTATCCAGCGCGTCGAGTACCGCGAGCAGGTTGGGCAGGTCACGGCGGCCGTGTCGCAGCAAAAAGCCCAGCACTTCATCGTCGAGACGAAAACCACGCCGCTCGGCGAGCTGTCGCAGGATGTCGCGCCGCGTATCGTCGTCGAAAGGCTGCAGCTCGAAACCGAGGCATTGGCCGATTCGCGTGCGCAGGTCTTCACGCAGGGCGAGATCGCGGGGGGGCGCACCGCCGGCAACAACAAGCGAATGCCCCTCGGCGGGTGCGCGATTGAAGGCATTGAAGAGTGCGACCTGCGCGACGGGATCGAAGCCTTCCACGTCATCGACAAGCAGCAGGTCGGCAGTTTCTTTCCGGTCGGCGGGGTCCGTCCATCGGGCGATCGTTCGGCCAGAGTCCATGGCGAGGGCGCCGCAGGCTTCCAGCAGGTGGCTGCGGCCGCTACCGGCGGGCCCCCACAGGTAGAGCGGGCCAGCGCCGGCGAGGGCCACCTCGTGCAGGGCGGCCACCAGTGCTTCGTTCGAGCCCACGACGAAGTTCTCGAACCGTCTCGGGCCGTCCCGCCCGATGTCCAGCACCAACTGCTTCAAGCTTGCGAACCCCCGTCCTCGTCGCCGAGATAGACGTGACTGGCGAGATAGCCCTTGCGCAGTTCGCGCATGCCTACCAGCAATGCTGCGCTGACGGGCAGCGCTACCAGCATCCCGACGAAACCGAAGAGGTGGCCAAAGGCCATGAGCGCAAAGATCACGGCCAGCGGGTGGAGACCGATGCGCTCCCCGACGAGATAAGGCGTCAGCAGAAAGCTCTCGAGCACCTGTCCGATGGTGAACACGACACCGACACCGATCAGTGGTCCCCAGCCGCCCTGAAGCAGGGCCGTCAGGATGGCCAGCAGCAGCCCAGTCGAGAAGCCGACGTAGGGGATGAAGACCAGCAGGCCGGTGATCACCCCCACCGGCAGTGCGAAGCGCAGACCGGCCAGCCACAGGCCAATGCTGTAGAAGACGGCCAGCAGAAGCATCACGGACAGTTGGCCGCGAAGGAACTCGGACAGCACCGAATCGATCTCGCCGATCAGGGCCATCGTGCGGTCGTGCAGCGGGCGCGGGATGCTCTCGTCCAGGTAGTCGAGAATCTTCGGCCACTCCTGCAGCAGATAGAACATCACGATGGGGATCAGGAACAGGTTGCCGACCAGGCCGATCACCGCGACGCCACTGGTCTTGGCCCGGGCCAGCAGCAGGCCGAGGACATCCTGGGCGGTGTCCCAGTTGCCGGCCACCCATTGGCGCACTGCGCCAACGTGGAGTTGCAGGACGATGCCGAACTCGGACTCGAGCCACGGCCGGGTCCGTGTATTGAGCAATTCAAGCAGGTCGGGCAGGCGCTGGGCGAGGGCTGCGCCTTCCTTATAGACCATCGGGGCGAGTATCAGCAGCAGCAGCAGCAGCAGCAGCCCCAGGGCGAGGATGACCAGCAATACGGCCGCGGCCCGCGGCATCCGCCGGGCGGCCAGCCAGTTGACCGCTGGATCGCAGACATAGGCAAAGACCGCCGCGACCGCGAACGGGGTCAGGATCGGTGCCAGCAGCCAGAGGATCCACAGCAGCACGATGCCGGCGCCGAGCCAGCCAAGGGTCTGCATGCGGTTGGGGCGGGAGAGGGTCATTTCAGGTAAAATTGCACGCTTTGCGGGCGGCGCACGATGCAGCGGGCGGCGCCCACCACCCCAGCGGCCAGACCGCCACTTTATCCGCTCGAGATACTCGGCTCAAGCCGGGCAGGGTGTCGCGGGCAAACCCGGGAAGGACGGACATTGAGCGCCAACAACCCCTCGCTCTCCTATCGCGACGCCGGTGTCGACATCGAGGCCGGCGATGCCCTCGTGGATCGCATCAAGCCGATGGCCAGAAAAACCATGCGGCCCGAGGTGCTCGGTAGCATCGGTGGCTTCGGTGCCCTGTTCGAGCTGACCGGCAAGTACCGGGAGCCGGTTCTGGTCTCCGGCACCGACGGGGTCGGCACCAAGCTCAAGCTCGCATTTCAGCTCGATAAGCACGACACGGTGGGGCAGGACCTCGTCGCGATGAGTGTCAACGACATCTTGGTCCAGGGTGCCGAGCCCCTCTTCTTCCTCGACTATTTCGCTTGTGGGCGCCTCGACGTGGACACCGCCGCCAGCGTCGTGTCGGGGATCGCCCGTGGCTGCGAACTGGCCGGCTGCGCCCTGATTGGCGGCGAGACCGCCGAAATGCCCGGGATGTACCCGGACGGCGAATATGACCTGGCCGGCTTTGCGGTCGGTGCGGTCGAGAAGGCCGACATCATCGACGGCTCCCGCATCGCCCCGGGCGACGTGCTGCTGGGCCTCGCCTCGAGCGGCGCCCACTCCAACGGTTACTCCCTGATCCGCAAGATCATCGACGTCACGAAACCGAACCTCGACGGCGACTTCCACGGTCGCCCGCTGCGCGATGTCATCCTCGAGCCGACCCGCATCTACGTGAAGTCGATGCTGGCGCTGATGCAGGCGCAGCCGGGGGTGGTCAAAGGCATGGCCCACATCACCGGCGGTGGCCTCACCGAGAACGTGCCCCGCATCCTCGCCGACACCCTGTGTGCGCGGATCGATGCCGCAAGCTGGCAGTTGCCCTACCTGTTCCAGTGGCTGAAGGGGGCCGGCAATGTTGCCGCCGACGAGATGTACCGGGTCTTCAACTGCGGCATCGGCATGGTCGTCGTCGTCGCCGAGGCCGACGCCGACGCGGCGGCCGCGCAACTGCGTGCCAGCGGCGAGACGGTGAGCATCATCGGCCGGGTCGAGGCCCGTGTCGACGGAGCGGCCCAGGCCATCGTCGCCTGACCCCCCCCCCGCGACGCCGCGCCCCCGAACGCCCGGCCAGCAGGTCGGGCGTTCTTGCATCGGGACGGCTCAGGCCTCGTCCTCGTCGTCCAGGTCGGGTTCAATTTCGCGCCAGTGGTTGTCCCTCTGGCGGCAGAAATGTCGGGCCTTGACCCGCCGGAAGCGCTCGGTGTCCGGTGTGAGGCGCCAGGGAGAAAGGGTGATCGCGTCCTCGCCCAGGTCGACGCAGACGAAGGCTTCGCCGGCGGCTTCCTTGCGGGGCGAGGTGGGGGTCGAGGCGACGCAGCCCACCACGCAGCGCAGGCCCTCGTTGCGCAGGATGCCGATACGCGTCTGGTGCAGATGGCCGCACAGCAGGAGGTCCACCTGGCCTTCGGCGCAGAGGATCTCCAGCGCCTTCTGGGCGCCGCGCATGCCGTCTCGGCGCTCCTCGTTGAGCTCGTCGAACGGGTGGTGGGTCGCGACGATGCGGATCTGCCCTGGTGCCGCTGCAGACAGGTAATCCGCGGCCGCGCGCACCTGGGCCTCTTCCAGTCGGCCGGCGCGCCAGGCGGTCGGATCGGTGCTGTCGAGCACCGCCAGGCGCAACAGGTCGCCGTCAAGCCGCGGTTCGGTATGCGCAGAGAGGTAGCGCCGATAGTCACGCAGGGGGTCGATCAGTCGCCGCCAGGGCATCACCGGCAGATCGTGATTGCCCGGCATCGCCAGCCATGGCGCCTGGATGCTGTCGAGAAAATCGCGTGCCGCGCGCAACTGCTCCGGTAGCCCGCGCTGGGTCAGGTCGCCGGTGGCCACCACCAGCGACGGGCCGAGAGCGCGCAGGGCCTCGCGCAACGCGACCAGCGCGCCGTCGGCCTGGGCACCGAAATGCAGGTCGGCAATGTGGATCAACCGCAGTGTTCCCGCGGGCGTGCCGTTTTCCATGGAGGCTCCCTGTGGCCCGCCCGGATGGCCCGGAGGGCGAGCCTTGCAGTGTGACACGGCCGGCATCTTTTGCAATGCAGCAGCCGTCAGATTGTGCGATTACACTGGCGCGATGCCCTCCGGCCGCGCCGACCGAAACGCCAGCCTGCTCCTGATCCTGATGGCCGCCCTTGCGGCCCTCGCGGGCGCTGGCGCGCCGGTGCCGGCCTGGGCCGCGGGCATCGCGGCCTGGGCGGCGGGCTTCCAGCTCTGGCCACGGCTCGGCGCGCGTCAGAAGCGGCAGGTGGCGTGGCTCATCGGCCTGGGTCTGCTCGCGCTCGCTGTCGCCGCGATCCTCGGCGCGCGTGGCGCGTGGATCGGCATCCTGACCCAGAACAATGCGTTGCTGGGCATGCTGGTGGGTGTGAGCTTCCTGCAACTCGTCGGCCTTGATGGTCGCCCGGACGAACGCCTGCCTGAAGGCCGCGGCGCCCTGTGGCGCACCCTGGCCGGGGTGCACCTGTTTGGCGCGGTGATCAACCTCTCGGCGGTCTTCATCATGGCCGACCGACTGGGGGGGCGCGGTGGCAGGCTGTCCGGGGCGCAGGCCGCGGTGCTGGTGCGCGGCTTCCTCGCGGCGGCGATGTGGTCGCCCTTCTTCGCCGCGGTGGCGGTGGCTCTGACCTACGCGCCCGGCAGTACGCTGGTCGGCGTGGTGTCGGCTGGCCTCCCCTTTGCCGCGATGCTCCTGCTGCTGGCGGGCCGCCGGCTCGAACGCGAACTTGGCGACGCATTGCCGCGCTTCGTCGGCTATCCGATGCATGTCGGCGCCCTGTGGTTGCCCCTGTTGCTGGCGGTCACGGTCGGCATCGGGCGGCAGGTGCTGCCGGACTGGAGCGCGCTGGCCGTCATCACCGTCGCGGCGCCGCTTATCGCGATCCTGGTCACACTCGTACGCAGTGGCCCGGCAGCCACGTTCAAGCGCCTCGGCGACCAGGCGCGCAGCCGCCTGCCGGCGATGTCCGGGGAGCTGGCCCTGTTCCTGGCGGCCGCGGTCTTCGCCTCGGGCCTGCAGGGCCTGCTGCAGGCGAGTGGCCACTGGCTGCCCTTCGACCACTTCGGTGCGCTGCAGGCAGCCCTGGTGCTGGCGGCGATGATGGGGGCCGCGATGCTCGGCGTGCACGCGGTAATCTCGATTGCCGTGGTGTCCGCCTGGCTGGCCCCGATCGCGCCCGACCCGGTGCTCCTGGCGACGGTCTTCTCTCAGTCGTGGGCGATCGGCCTGGCCGTCAGCCCCCTGTCGGGCATCCACCTGGCGATCCAGGGACGCTATGGCATCGCCGCAACCGAAATGGCCCGTGGCAATGGTCGCTACGGCCTCCAGGCCTACGCCTTGGCGGCCCTGTGGCTATCCCTGATCGGCGCCTGGCGCGGCGTGTCGTTCTACTGACTCGGCGACCCGCGCTGCGACCCGGGCCGGCAGGTCCGCCGAGAGGCAGTCTATCTCGGTGTAGTCAGCCCAGTCCTCCCGGAACTTGCGCATCCAGGTGATCTGCCGCTTGGCCAGTTGTCGGGTGGCGAAGATGCCGCGGTCACGCATCCCCGCCCGATCGCCGGCGCCATCGAGCCATTCCCAGACCTGCCGGTAGCCGACGCAGCGCATCGCCGGCAGGGCGAGGCTGAGTGCCGGGCGGGCGCGCAGGCGCACCACCTCTTCGATGAAGCCATTTGCCAGCATCACGTCGAAGCGCTCGGCGATGCGTGCGTGCAGAACCTCGCGCCGGGACGGAGCGAGGGCGATGGTGATCGGCGTGAAGGGCAGATCGGGGCGTGCATGGCGGGCATAGCTCTCGGCCAGCGGGCGCCCGGTCAGGCGCACGATCTCGAGGGCGCGCTGGATGCGCTGGGCATCGTTCGGGTCGAGGCGCGCGGCGGCGGCCGGGTCGAGTCCGGCGAGGGTGGCGTGGACCGCCGGCCAGCCGTCGCGGGCAGCCATCGCGTCGATCTCGCCGCGTACCGCAGCGTCGGCCCGGGGCAGATCGGAGAGGCCGTCGCGCAGGGCCTTGAAGTACAGCATCGTGCCGCCGGCCAGCACCGGCACATGGCCGCGGTTGGCAATCTCGACGACGAGTTGCGTGACATCGGTGCAGAATCGGGCGGCGGAGTAAGCGTCCTCGGGCTCGATGATGTCGATCAGGTGATGCGGGCAGCGGGCCCGCTCGGCGGCGTCCGGCTTGGCCGTGCCAATGTCCATGCCGCGATAGACGAGGGCGGAGTCGACGCTGATGATCTCGGCGGGCAGGCGCTCGGCGATGGCCAGCGCGCAGGCGGTCTTGCCGCTCGCGGTGGGGCCGAGCAGGAGAACGGCGGGGGGACGTGCAGGCATGGGGGGATTGTATCGATGCGCTGGGTGATGCGGCGACTGGTGTGGTGGCTGGTGTTGGTGGTGGTCGGGCCGGCGCAGGCAGAGGGCGTCCTGTGGTCGCTCGAGGATCGTGCCGGCGAAGCCCGGGCGGTGCTGTTCGGCACCGTCCACCTCTGCGACGCGGCATGTTATCCCCTCGATCCGGCGGTGCGCGAGGCCTTCGACGCCGCCCGGCTGCTGGCCCTGGAGCTCGATCCGGCCAATCCGCAGATGGCCGTCGCGCTGGGTCGCGCCGGCTTGCTGCCCGCCGGTGAGCGGCTCGACGAGCGTCTGCCGGCGGACTTGGCCGCGCGACTTGAGCGAGCGGCCCGCGCAACGGGAAGCGACTACGCCAGCCTGTTGCGGATGCGCACCTGGCTGGCCTCGTCGGTGCTGGTCGTGACGGCCGCCGCCCAGTCCGGTTTCGAGGCCGAAAGGGGTATTGACCTCTGGCTGGCGGGGCAGGCCCGCGAGCGGGGCGTGCCGATTGTCGAACTGGAAACGGTCGAGCGACAGATCCGCGCCCTCTCGGCCGGCGGCGCCGAGACCCAGCAGGCGATGCTCGCTCAGATCGTGGATCTGATCCTCGAGGCCGGGGTCGCGGACTATTTCGACGAGATCCGCCGTGCCTGGCAGCGGGGCGACGCCGGGCGCCTGCTGGAAATGGCCGCCGAGGGGACCGATCCGGCGCAGGCTGCGCCGCTCCTCGACGATCTGGTGATCGCCCGCAACCGCGAGATGGCGGCCCGCATCGCGGCACTGGCCGAATCCGAAAGGGACGTGTTCGTGGCCATCGGCGCAGCCCACCTGGCTGGCGACGAGAGTGTCCTGGCCGAGTTGCGGCGGCTCGGGTTCACCGTCCGCCCCGTCCGCTGAGGTCTACTGGCCGCGCAGGAAGAAGCGGTCGAGTTCAGCGAGAGAGAAGCGGGTCCAGGTGGGGCGACCGTGGTTGCACTGGTCGGCCCGCTCGGTGGCCTCCATGTCGCGCAGCAGGGCGTTCATCTCGGGAATCGTGAGCTGCCGGTTGGCACGCACCGCGCCGTGGCAGGCCATCGTCGCCAGTAGTTCGTTGCGCCGGGCTGTGACGACATCTGAGGCCGGGAAATCGTGGAGTTCTTCGAGCAGGGCGTGCATCAGCTCGGCCACCTGGGCCCGTGCGAGCAGCGCCGGCACGCTGCGCACCGCCAGTTCGGCGGGCCCGGCCGCGGCGACTTCGAAGCCCATGCCCAGCAGGGTCTCGGCCTGGGCTTCGGCGGTCGCCATCTCCCGTGCGCTGGCCGAAAACACGGCCGGGATCAGCAGCCGCTGGACTGCCGGGCTGCCGTCGAGCACGTGCTTGAGTTTCTCGTAGAGGATGCGTTCGTGGGCCGCGTGCATGTCCACCAGCACCAGGCCCTCGGCGTTCTGGGCGAGCACGTAGATGCCGTGCAACTGGGCCAGCGCGTAGCCAAGTGGCGGTGCATCGCCGGGCGCGGTGGCCGGCATCGGCGCGGCGGCGACCGATGCGGAAGCACTTGGCGGGCGGGCCGAGGCCGCGAAGTCGAAATAGGCGCGGGCGG
>JAGRGD010000039.1 GCA_020445665.1 Rhodocyclaceae bacterium | reverse complement strand
TAGGCCTTGGCGCCCGAGTAGCGGTACGCGTAGTCGACACCCTTGGTGAACCAGCCGGCCGATGCCGTCTCGATGTCCCGGAACTGGTCGAGCTCCGGCAGCATCTGACGGATCTCCTGACCGTAGAACTCGGTGCCGAACAGACCCGCCTCCTGCGCCTCGCGGTACAGCTTGCCCTTGCGCATGTATTCCTTCGCCGCGCGGTAGTAGGCCTTGCCGTCCCAGGGGCTGATCCCGGCCAGATCGGCCATGATCACGTTGGAGACGATGTTGTTGCCGTGGACCACCGGGTTAAGGCTGGTCTTCCCCTCTTTCCACAGCGCCAGGGCCTTCAGGTACGCCCGCGTGAGCGTCGCTCGGGCCGAGCCCGGGTCCTCGGGCCGGATCACCTTCAGGTCGTCCCAGACGGCGTCTGGGACCCACTTGCCGGCGAGCTTGCCGTAGCGCTGCACACCGGTGCCCGGGATCTGCGTCGCCGGGACCTGGTGGTAGCCGCCGCCGGGGTCGCTGTTCTTGGCGATCCCGCGCTCGACCATGTCGGCGAAGAGCTCGCCCATGGCGATGTCCCTGGACGCTTCCATGTAGCCGCGGGTGTAGCGGTACACGGCGTCGCGGATCTCGCCCATCTTCTCGCGCTCGGCCTTGGTCCAGTCGCGCCACACCCGGATCTCGGTGTCACGGCCCAGATCGCGCACCTCGGCATCGTCCATGCCGCGCAACTGCCAGCCGAGCGCCTTGTACTGCGGCCAATCGCCGGCCTTGATCGGCTCGAACGTCCCACGCCCCCGCAGCCGATCGCCCTGGATCCCCTGGCGGATCGTGGTGCGCAGCGCGCGGTCGAACGGATTGTTCAGGATGTGCTTGGTGTAGTACCGCGCGAGGTACCGGCCAGCGCCGGACAGACGCTCGTGGGACTCAGGGGCCAGCATGCCCAGCTCGACCAGGCGCTTGCCCTGCGCCTTGTGCGCGACCTGCATCATGGTGGCGATGTCGGTCACCACCTGCGGCGGCACGGTGCCGACCTTCATCTCGCCTTCGATGTAGTCGGAGACGACCTTGCGCAGGTCGGGGTCTAGTTCTCGGCCGTGCTTGGCGACGTTCGCGGCCTGCTCGGCGGCGATCTGTTGCTTGGCTCGCATCTGACGAACCAACCGCCGGAACTCCGGCGGGGTGTCGTTGGCCAGCTTGACCTTGCTCAGGATTCGCGTGGTGAAGGCGGCGACGGGCTGCCATACGCGACGATCAGCGGCTTCCTGGTAGGCCTCGCTGATCTTGCTCAGTGGACGTTCGCGGGCGAAGCGCGGTCCATCCTCAGACCGGCGGGCCTCACGCAGACGATCGAGACGAGAGGCGGCACGCTGCAGGTGCCGCGGGTTGATCAGTGCTTCGGCTTGTGCAGCAGATCCAGCAGCCGCTGCTGTTTCGCCTGCAGTTCCGGACTCGGCTGGCGCTGCTCCTGCGCGATCTGCTCGAGCAGCGTCTGCGCCTCGCTCCAGCCGGGCGAGCTCCGGTCCGTAGCCGGCCTCTTCGAGGATTTGTCGGTATCGCCCTTCATTGAACAGCCCCGCGAAGTCTGGCACCGAGTTGATAATGTCGCTCGTCAGCGCCTGATCTTCAATGATCTGACGCACACTTCGGGTCTCGCCGGCCGCTTCGGCCATTTCGTACGCGGCCTTCGCCCAGCTCCAGACCGTTTCCTGCACCTCGGCGGGGGTCCACTGCTCGCCGGTCATCTTGGTGAGCTCGCGCGCCGCCTGGCGCACCATGGCGGACATCGCCACGTAGCCGGGGCCCTTACCCGGATCCGTGCCGGTCGGGGTCAGCGACCCGCTGAACAGCGTCTGCTCGACCAGCGCATAGTTGGCCATCCACGCATCGTTCGTGACGTGCTCGAACTCGGCGTTCAGGTTCCGGCGGAACGAATCGACCTTGGGCCCGGACAGCACCACGTTGGCCGGGTCCTCGGCCTGCAGCGCCCGCACGGTATTGTTGATCCACGACGGCAGGATCGACTCCTCGCCCTTGCCGCCCTGCACGCTTTCGGCCAGCACCTTGATGATCGACGCCCGGTCGGTCGGGCGCTGATACTGCGTCCAGGTCACCCAGGTCCGCAGCGCGTTGGTCAGGTTGGATTCGACGCTGGTCTGCGGGCTGAGCGCCGCCAGCAGCGCGGAGAACCGCGGTGCGTCACGCTCACCGAACACCTCAAGCAGAGCCCGGGCGCTTTCGCGGTACCATCCACGCTTGGCCGAGCCGGCCAGCGCCACCGATGCCATCTCGGTGCCCGACGGCAGGCGCTTGAACACCTCGACCACCTTGGCCGCGGTGCCTCGGTTCAGTTTCTGCCGCTCGGGATCGGTCAGGT
>JAGRGD010000307.1 GCA_020445665.1 Rhodocyclaceae bacterium | reverse complement strand
GACGCCGATCGACGCCGTCACCTTGAACCCCGAGCGTGAAGCCGTCATCCGCGACCAGATCGATGCTGAGAACGCAAAGCGCCTGATCGCATGAGTCGGGCGACAACTATCTTGACGCGCTCCGGCCCAGCAGGGTCATGTCGGACAGGATGACCTTCTGGCCGAACAGGCCGATGTCACGGCCGAGCTTGATCGTGCCCATGCTGTCGTTGCCGAACTGGAAGTACACGTTCCGCACGTCAGTCTGTGTAAAGGGGCTGTCTTCGCCACCGATGGCGCCGGCTGCATCGCTGGGCAGGCCGACGTTGTCGGACGAATCATTGATGCCGGGAGCGAGGCCGACGTGGGCCTTGATGTTCAGGTCTTCGACCTTGGTCGTGAAGACGAAGTTGATCCAGCCCGGCAGCAGGCCGTTGGTGATGCCCGAATTGTCGGTCTTGACGCCGTTGTTGTCCTCGTGCCGGTACGAGTAGAAGCCGTTGATCGTGCCGTTGATGTCGATCGTGTGGTCGCCCTGCGTGAAGCTCACTGCCTGGGCCTGGCCAGCAACCGCGAAAAAGGCGATGCCCAGGGCCTGGGCGATGATGCGTTTCTTCATTCTGATATCTCCGGATCTTGGTTTGTTGTCGTCCTGCTCCGGTCGGTGGTCGCTGCTGAGCCGCCGTGGCATGGAACACCAGATCAGGCGCGACGATCGTGCCGGGCCCGCTGCTCACGCCCGGAAAATGACGACTTCGGCCCGAAGAGCCGCGTGCCTTCTGGGGATCGACGGCACCTGGGCCTCGGCCCGGAACCCCTCCGGCGACCCATGGGTGTATAGAAAATGGACACATGCGCCGCGCGCAGTGTGACAAGCCGCAGCAGATGTCACGGTCGGTGCACGGGAGACGCACGCGCGTGCGGGACAGCCAAATGCAAACTGCCGGGATTCGCTGCAATGCAGCGAATCCCGGCAGTCGATCACGCCGTTCGAGGGCTCAGTTGAAGCTGTAGCGCGCCGCGAAACCGGCGTAGAAGGCGGCTCCGGTGCCGGGCTCGTAAAAGCGCCCATTGCGATCGCCGACGATCACCGAACTGACATACTGCCGGTCGAAGACATTGTCGACGCGCACCATCTCCTCGAGCTGCCAGTCGCCGTGCTGCTGTGTGGCGCTGACCCGCAGGTTCATGATCGTGTAGGAGGGCGCGGTCTGCTCGGTGTTGCTGTCCTCCACAAAGACCTTGCTGCGATAGATGCCTTCGGCTGCGGCCGTGAGGCCGTCCATGACGTGCCACGCCAACTCGGCAAAGACCGTCGTGCGCGGGATACCCGGCATCCGCCTGCCGTCTTCAATGGTCGAGCCATTGGCCTCGAAGCCCTCGTCGTAGATGGCGCGCAACTGGGTCACCGCGGCGCGGGCTGTCAGCGTTCGGCTCAGTTCGGAGTCGATCGCCAGTTCGAAGCCCTGGCGGAGGGTTTCGGCGGCGTTCTGGTAGGCCGTGCGCCCGCCCAGGGAACTCGCCACCACCAGCTCGTCCTTGGTGCGGATCTGGAAGACGGCCGCATTGATGCGCGTCGTCTCGCCGAGCAGCGCCTTTGCGCCGAGCTCGAACTGGGTGCTGCGGGCCGCCTCGAGGTCGAAGCCGAAACTGCCGTCGGCCCCCGAGTAGGACAGCTCGCCGAGGGTCGGGGTCTCGAAGCCGCGGGCTGCACTGGCGTAGAGGTTCACGGTCGGGCTCAGCTCATACGCAATGCCGACGGCCGGCGTGGTCTTGCGGTAGCTCACCGAGCCGCCGTCGTCGCCATTCGCGAGGTAGTCGTCGTCCACGTCGAACTCCACGTGGCTGTGGCGCAGGCCGGCCTGGACGGTCAGGGGGCCGCGTTTCCAGGCCAGCTGGACGTAGGGGTCGAGGCTGGTGACCGTGTCGGTCTCGTCGCGACGCAGGGCGCCACGGACGCCGACCACGTCGCCGATGAAGTTCTCGTAGCCCTGGCGGTCGTCCTCCGAGCGATCGTAGTCCGCGCCCGCGGTGAGGGTCAGCTTGCTGCCACCGAGGTCCATGTCCTGGATCCAGCGGGCGGCCAAGCCATGAAAGCTGCGGTCGAAGTCGATCACGCCGCCGGAGTGGGTCGGCCGGGCCTGGACGAAGGCCGGTATCGCGAGGATCTGCATGACGCTGCGGGTGCCCGCATAGGCCGAGAACTGCAGCTGGCCGTCTCCGATGCGCCGCTCGTAGTTCATGCCGCCCTGCAGGTGCTCGATGTCTTTGCGGGTGTCGAAGGTCAGCGCCGAGCTCTCGACGCCGCGGGGGTCGGTCTGGAAGGTCTCCCAGGTGAGGCCGAGGGGGTCTTCGGTGTCGTCCTGTTTCAGACCGTTGGCGACGAGGGTCAGCTTGCTGTCCGCGTCCGGCCGCAGGGTGATCTTGGCGAAGGCCTGGTCGCGGGTGGCTGCGCTGTGGTCGCGGTAGCCGTCGGTGTCGAAGCGGGAGACGTCCACCAGGTAGCCGCCGCTGCCCAGCGCACCCTCCGCGCCCAGCTCGATCTTGGTTGTTCCGTATGAGCCGCCGACCACGCGGCCGCCGAGCTTGGTGGGGCCGCTGCCGTCCCGGGTGAACAGCTGGATGACGCCGCCCGAACTGTTGCCGTAGATCGAGGAGAACGGTCCGCGCAGCACCTCGATCCGCTCGGCCATGTCGAGGTTGAAGGTCGCCACCTGACCCTGGCCATCCGGTGTCGAGGCAGGGATGCCGTCGGCGATCAGCTTGACACCCCGCACGCCGAAGGCGGAGCGGGCGCCGAAGCCCCGCGATGAGATCTGCAAGTCCTGCGCGTAGTTCTGGCGGTTCTGGATCACCAGGCCCGGCACCGCGACCAGCGCTTCCGAGGCATTCACGCCCAGCTGGCCGGCCTGGATGGCGCGTCCGTCGACGACATCGATCGAGAACGGCTGCTCGAAGCTGGCGGCCTCGGCCCGGCTACCCGTGACCGTGACCGGGTTGAGGGTCAGGCCGCCGGCCTGTTGCGCCAGAGCCGGCGTGGCGAGGGCGAATGTCGCAATGGCCAGGGGCGTGAAGCGGAAGGGCGTGGGTCGGTGAATCATGGAGGCTCCGAAATGTCTGAGTGGTTCGTTCGCCCCCGATCGGGCGTTTCGACCCGGCACTCTAGGCGCGCGTGAGGTCTCGCGCATCGGCGGCGCATTGGTTGCCGACTACAGAAAATCATGAGAATGGCCGCGCGTGATTCCCCCCGACCTCGGGGCAGGCTACCGTTGCCGCCAACCGACCGGAGAGACCAGGATGTTCCATCGTTTGCTAGGCCCATCGCTCGTGCTGGCGTTTTCCCTCGCGGCGGCACCCCATGTTCATGCGGATGACATCGACCTCGATGACATTCTGCGCAAGCCCGCGATCGGCAACTACAAGGGCTACGCCGAGTTCAAGATGGCCCGCTACGATTCGGCGCGTCGGATCTGGGAGGCGCTCGACGGCATCGGCTACGGTGAGGCCGCATTCAACCTGGGGATCCTCTACGAGGACGGCCTGGGCGTGAGCCCGGATATGGCGCGCGCCCTCGGCTATTACCGCCGCGGCGCCGAGAACGGTAGCGTCAAGGCCCAGTTCCGGGTCGGCAGGCTGTACTGGCTGGGCACGCCGCAGATCCCGATCGATCGCGTCGAGGGCCGACGCTACCTGGCCATGGCGGCGGCCGGGGGTGACAGCGAGGCAGCCGAGATGCTGGCGGCAGGCGGCGCCGCGAGTGGCCCACTGGCCGAGGCGGACATTGCCCTGGCCCAGGGCGATCCGGCGCGGGCGGCGTCGATCCTTCGGGCGGCCGCAGAGGCTGGTGACCCTCGCGCACAGACACGCCTGGCGTGGTGTTTCGAAGCCGGGCGCGGCGTCGATCGCGACCTCGCTGAGGCGGCGCGCTGGTTCTCGAAGGCGGCCGAGCGGGGGGACGGGGAAGCGATGTACGCCCTGGCGGTCATGCACAGCACGGGCGCGGGCCGGCCCCGGGACGCGGCACTGGCGAAAACGTGGCTTGCGCGCAGTGCCGCTGCAGGCTTCCCTGCTGCCAGGGCCGAGTTGAGCCCGACAAGCGAATGAGGGGCCTCAAAGGCGGTCGGGCATGGGCTTGCCGTCGAGCGCGGCACGTACCTGCTCGGCCAGTTCGTCGATCGTGTAGGGCTTGGTGATCAGGCGCACCTCGCTCTCGATGGCGTCGAGTTGCTGGATGGCGTTGCCGGTGTAGCCGGAGGTGTAGAGCACCTTCAACTCCGGGCGGACGCGCAAGGCCCTCTCTGCCAGGGCCGGCCCGTTGAGCCCGCCGGGCAGGACCACGTCCGAGAACAGCAGGCGGATGTCCGGATGTGCTTCAAGCTGGGCGAGACCGAGGCGGCCGTCGGGGGCATCGACCACCTCATAGCCGAGTGAGCCGAGGACGCGACAGGCCAGTGCCCGCACGTCGGGCTCATCCTCGACCACCAGGATCTTCTCCGTGCCGCGGGCCTGCTTGCGGGCTGGCTTGGCGGCTCCCTCGGGGGTGCCGGTCCGGCAGGCTGCCTCCGGCAGGAACAGCTTGATGGTGGTGCCGACGCCGGGTTCCGAGTAGATCTTGACGTGGCCGCCGGACTGCTTGACGAAGCCATACACCATGGCCAGTCCCAGACCGCTGCCCTTGCCGGTTTCCTTCGTCGTGAAGAAGGGTTCGAAGGCCCGCGCAACCACGTCGGGCGTCATGCCGGTGCCGTTGTCGGAAACGGCGAGCATCAGGTAGTCGCCCGGGGTGACGTCCACCTCCAGAGCGGCATAGGACGCGTCGAGGGTAGCGGAGGCCGTCTCGATGGTCAGCACGCCGCCTTCCGGCATCGCGTCGCGGGCATTCACCGCGAGGTTGAGGAGGGCCGCCTCCAGCTGGGCCGGATCGGCCAGGGCCGGTGCCAGATCGTGTTCGTGGTGAATCTCGATGCGAACCATCTCGCCGAGGGTGCGGCGGAGCATGTCGGCCATGCCTTCGACCAGATCCCGCAGGCTGATCGGTACCGGCGACAGGCGCTGGCGCCGGGAGAAGGCCAGCAGGGTCCGGTTCAGATTGGCGCCGCGCTGTACCGCCTTCATCGCGGCGCGGATCAGCTCGCTCGCGAAAGGGTCGTCGTCCACGTGCTGGGCGAGGATGTTGAGGTTGCCCATCACGACGGTCAGAAGGTTGTTGAAGTCGTGGGCGACCCCGCCGGTCAACTGGCCCACGGCTTCCATCTTCTGGGCCTGGTGCAAGGCGCGCTCGGCCCGCTGGCGGTCTGCCATCTCGGATTGCAGGGCCAGGTTGGCGCGCTCGAGCTCCACCGTGCGCTCCTTGACGCGCTGCTCCAGTCCGTCGCGGGCATTGCGCAGCGCCGTTTGCTCCATGGCGCGCTCGGTGCTGTCACGGATCGCGGCCGCGACGACCGGCCCCTCGGGGGTGTCGATCGGACTGAGGCTGATCTCGACCGGGACCATCCGGCCGCTCTTGCGCCGGGCGAACAGCTGCAGTTTGGCACCCATGGGGCGGGCCGATGGCGTGCCGGAAAACTCCTGCCGGTGGGCCACGTGGCTGCTGCGCATGCTCTCCGGCACGAGGACCTCGACCGGCTGCCCGATCAGCTCCTCGCGGGGGTAGTCGAACAGGTCCTCAGCGCGGGAATTGACCAGGCGGATGGTCCCATCGGGCCCGACCACCACCATCGCGTCCGGCGCGGCATCCAGCAGGCGCGCGGACTGGGCTTCCTGCGCACGCAGTTGAGTGATTTCTGCCTCGAGCGACTCCGGCGATTGGCCAGGCCTTTCGGGTGCGTCCGGTGCTTTGTCCGTCATCGTCGACTGTCCCATCTCAGGGTTGAGGCTCAAGCCCCTCGAAGGCCTCGAGCACGCCCCGGAATTGTGCCCGGTTGTGCTCCGATATATCGCTCAGCAGGCGGTGGGCGTGGGCGATGGTGCCGGCCAGTTCGGCCTCGCTCGGCGCGGTAGCGGGGAGCGGCTCGCAACAGCTCTGGGGCGAGTCCGAGTCGATGATCGTGTAAACCCGGTCCATGCAGACGCTGTCGAGCACCTCTCCGACCTCCCGATTGCCACAGAACAGCGTCGGGCGGGGCGCAGCCTGCTCGCCAGCGACACGGGCCAGCTTGGCCAGCAAGCCGATGCCGGTGCTGTCGATGGAGTCGGTGTCGCGAAGATCCGCTGTCACCGAGGCTGGACGACTGCGCGCAAAGACGCCATCGACGAAGGCATCCAGTGCGTGGGCCATCGTGTAGCGGATCTCTCCCTCGAATCGAAACACCCAGTGTTCATTGTCGCGGGCGTAGAGAATGCGTCCTGCTTCAGCCATCGTGTTCGGTTCTCCTCATCAACAGGATACTTGCGTCGTCGGGCAGCGCGATGTCGTCTCGCATGCCGAGTGTGGTTGCCAGTTCCTCGGCTGTCGTGGGCGCAGCCGCGACAGCGTCCAGCAGCCGCTGCTTGCGTGCTTCGAGTGTCTGGTCGGCCATCAGTTCAAGCAGCCCGTCTGACACCATCGCAATGCCGCCACCGGCTGCCAGCGTGTGGTGTTCTTCCTGGTATCCGGAATCCGGGAACATGCCCACGGGCGGACTCTTGCCGCCGATCCAGCTGGCGGCGGCCTCGCCGAATCGGACCGGAAACGGAAACTGGCCGGCATTGGCACACACCACGTCGCCGGTGAGGCGGTTCACGACGCCATAGAACATCGTCACGTATTTTCCGTGGCGCCCCTCGAGCAGCGAAGCACTGAGGCGGGACAGCAAGCGGGCCGGGCGGAGAATGGTGTCGTCACCGTAGTGGTGGTGGTTCTCGCAGTGGCGCCCCACCTGGCTCTTGAGCATCACGGTCACCACCGCTGCCGAGACCCCATGCCCCGCGACATCGGCAATATAGAAGCCGAAGCGGGCATCGTCGATGGTGAAGTAGTCCGTGAAATCGCCCGACAGGAAGGACGATGTCTTCAGGTAGCGACTGCACGCGAAGGAACCGAACTGCACCTGAGTGGGAGGCAGCAGGGTGAACTGAATCCGCTGCCCGGCCGCTTCATCGGCTTCCAGTTGCTGAAGCGTCTGCTGCAAGCGGGCGTTGGTCTGCTCCAGTTCGGCGCGATAGGTCCGATTCTCGGCGATCAGCCGGGCGCGCTCGAGGCTGCGCTCGATCGCGCGGTCCAGTACGCCAAGATCCATGATCGGCTTGGTGACGTAGTCCCACGCGCCGAGCCGGAGGGCCTGGATCGCGTCGCCGGTGTCGGCGTTGCCAGAGACGATCACAACCGGGAGGTCGGGGCAGTTGGCGGAGACCTCGGCCAGGACGGTCAGGCCATCCTGACCGGGCATGCGCAGGTCGCAAAGGATCAGGTCGGGCCGCTCCAGTCGACACTGGGCCAGACCGGCTTCGCCATCGGCGGCCACACTGACCGTGTAGCCCCGTCCACGCAGATAGAGCGCGAGCATGTCGCGAATGGCGCCATCGTCGTCGATGATCAGGACGTGCTGCGGCACTGACTCTCCCGGGGTTCAAGGGCGTCTGCGCGCCCGCCTCCGCCCGATTGTCGCGTCCGGTCTTGTGCCGGTCAGGGCGGGGAACCACGAGTATAGGCCGCATCGTCCTGCCTTGCGCCCCACATTTGGGGAAGGCCGCGTGCTACTTGCTCACCTCCCGTTCGTAGGCGAGCCGCTTGGCGGCGTCCAGGGTCAGCATCTGCATGAAGGCCCGTACTTCACCGTCGGAGCCGGTCGGCGCGCCGACGCCGCCGCCGAACACGTTGGTGGGCACCGCCCGGCGGGCGAAGGCGTCGGCCCACAGGCGCTGGATCTCGATCTCGGCGTCCAGCTTCTGGGCCAGGGCATTGTCCGCCTTCAGGATCTCGCGCTTCTTGTAGGCTTCGGCGTCGGCCAGGGTGCGCTGGGTTTCAGCCTCGATGCGGGCCTTTTCGAGATTGATCTGCGCGGTCTCCCGTTCGATCCGGGCCTGCTCCTTGAGCTTGGTGGCCTTGGTCAGGGCCAGTTGCTTGTCGGTTTCGGCATCGGTGGTCTTTTCGATCTGCTCGACCTTCGCCATTGCCTGGCGTTCCGCAACCTCGCGCTCGCCCCGGGCAATCGCCAGCAGCCGCTGCTCCTCTTCCTGGATCCGCTGCTCACGCGCGATCGCCCGGTCGGCAGAGGCCTTTTGCTTGAGCTGCATCCGTTCGACGAAGCGGTTGTTCGGCGTCATGTTGGTGATCCGGGCGTCCACCACGCTGATACCGAATCCGGTGAACTTCTGGGCCTTGCGCAGGGGGTTGCCGCTCTCGTCGACGACTTTGCGTACCACATAGATGATCTTGGACTCGTCCCCGAACTCCTCCTGATCGCTACCGAGGGCAACGTTGGCTGATCCCTTCACCTTGCGCGGCGAGTCGGCGTAGGTCTCCTCACGACGGACGAGATAGATGCCATTGTTCATCTGGTTCTCGAACTCGCTGTTGAACTCGGTCCGGGCGCCGCTGTAGTACTCCTCCGCGCTCATCAAGGACGCGGTTGCCTGCAGGGTTTCCTTGAAGGCGGGGATCAGGGCGGTGCGAAGCAGGTTGGCCGGTGTCCTGTACTCGTGGGCCAGGCGCAGGAAACCCTCGTCGTCAGTCGGGATCGAGAAGCGCACGGTCGCCTCGGCATCGGCGTCCACCTGGTCCAGATACATGATGTTGAGGGGCGGCATCGAGGCACTCGTCTCGACCCCCTCGATCTCGGCATAGTCGAGCCCTTCCTCGCCGCCTGCCACGGCCTGGACCGTCAGCGCCCGCTTCCATGCATTCCATCGGCCCCACAGGAAAAACTGATAGCCCACATCGGAAACGGCGTGCTCCTGCCCGGCAATCGTCCGCACGTGATAGACGAAGCCCGGCTCGGCGTAGAACACGGACTCCTTGACGACCATCCCGATCGCGATGACTGCGGCCAGGGGCAGGAGCGCCTTGAGGGGGGCGGAAGTGAGCCCGGCAGGAAGGCGGGGCTTGGGGAACTCGGGCATGAGGGCTCCAGGCAGGTCGGAATCGAAAGCACCGGAGTCTAGCGCAGCGTCATCGCACCCGTCGCCGCGGGGGCCCGGGCGGGCCCTGCCGGGCGACCGGCGCAGGGGGAAAGCCGGCGCCCGTCAGGCGAGGGGTCAGGAACCGCAGTGGGTTGCGGGGCGGATCACTTGCTGCTGGTCTTCGTCGTCGAAGAACGCTTGGTGCTCTTGCTGCTGTCTGAACTGCGCTTCGATGAGGTTGCACTGGTGGACTTCTTGCCACCCTTGCTTCGACAGTAGCCATCGACCTTGTTGCCCTTCTTGGTGGTGTAGCTGTCCACCCAGGTGCATGAGGCGTTGCCGCCGCAGCGCCCTTTCTCCATGCCCTTGCATGCGCTGGCGGCGCTGGCAGGAGCAGCCAGGGCGAGGCCGGCGGCGAGCAGGAGGGCGGTGACTGGGAAACGAAGGGCTGAGTGTGTCATGGTCGGATGGATCTCCCTGGTGATTGCGCGACGGCCGGGCGGCCGGGCGAGGGCAATAGGTTGCCCCAAAGAGATTATGACGTTGTCACGATTGATGGGGCAGGTCAAGGCGGCCGCGCCGGACTTTGCAAACAAGCGTTGAGGGCCCACGCGACATGCGGGCTTCGGGCCGTGAACGAAAAGATGGCAGGACCGAAGTCCTGCCATGGCAAGAGGAGGGAGAATTCAGGGCACGGGATGCCCTGAGTTTGCTTACGGTCGCCTGGGTTGCCTCTTGAGCCTGATCGCCCGGACGCTTTGTAACAAACCGTACCCTCGCAGCAGTGTGGCTTACTTCAGGGAGCCGATGTTGGCTTCCTGCTCGGCGTAGCCGAGGGTGGCGGAGTTGCGCTGATTGACGTTTTTGGCGCGCACGTTCAGCTCGACGTTGCCCAGGGCCTTGCCGCCGTCGACG
>JAGRGD010000306.1 GCA_020445665.1 Rhodocyclaceae bacterium | reverse complement strand
CTCCACCGCTTCCCCCCGCAAAAGCTCCGAGGCTAAACTTATCCACAGCCGCTCAATGACGAGCGGCTATCCGCCCCTGGTCAAAATTCAACGCGCACGGGTGGTCAAAATTCAATGCGCGCGGACAACGCAAGAAGCCCAACGAAGGCACGGGCTGATGAAGGAGCGCTTCGGCCCTCCGGAGGTCGGTCACTCCGAACGGAGTCCACCACGCCGCTGGCGCCACAGGTTGAATCGGCACCCGAGCGTTTTCGTGAATGCACCGAATATTGGAAAGAGCCGGCCAAGCAAGGATGAGAACGTTTTTGCGCTCGCCTTTTTCTGCAGGTCTTCGGCGTCTCTCCTGCGTAGGGTCTCGTAATGGTGCTCCAGTGCGACCTTCTCCCAGTTTGGGTTCTGACATTCCCACTCATCGTAATCCCGCACTAGTTCAGCGTAGCGTCTTGAAAACTCAGCGCCATCCTTCTCGGTATTCAAATGGATATAACCGTTAGAGTTATCGCAGACCCCCATTAAATTCCCCTCAAGCTGACATTGTTGTCCCTCATGTAGGAATCTAGCACTACCCAGTCAGAACTTCCGTGGGACAAATCAAAGGTCATTTTGGTAGCGACACCCTTAGCCTTCCAAAATTGTCGCCCACCCTCAAGACTCATCAACTGTTGAACCCTTAGAATACTTGAAAATCTTTCGGAGGTTTCCGCCTTAAGCTCTGCGGGAATTTCGGCATCAAACCCAAGCCTTGCGAAGGTGTAATAGCCATTCTGGCATTGGTCGTCAATGTCTGAATCTCTGCGAATTGTCGCTCCGATTGCGCTGCTTAAGCCTAGCTGGGCCGCTGCCCTCAATTGCAACGCTACAATTCGAGTTCCAAGCCCCCGCCTCTGCCACCTGGGATGTATATGAATCTTGTAGAGGGTGAGTTGTCCGTTTCTATACTTGCCAGAACTGAGTTCAGGGGCGATTCGAAGCATCATCGGGTGCAAGAAATAGGGATGGTCCACAACAATTAAAATAACCTTTCCTGCCTTTCCCGAGGTAACCGTTGCACCATTCAGGCATCCTGCGAGTCCTGAAATATGAGGGTCAGAGAATATATTCTGAAGCTCAGAGTACTTCAGTCCCACGCCTCCTCTATCAAAATATCGTGCCGTAGTGCTATCACACCCAAGACGTAGAGACCGATATTGAGCCCTAAGGATGCCAGTCATTTCTTTAAGAGTGCACATGCAGTGGCCTTGATGGCAAAAGAGAGCTGGCCATACAAAATGGGAGTCTTATTTTATGCGATTAGGCTTTGGGTAGCACTAGCCTGAATTGAGGTCAATGGGTAGCACTAGGCCGAGATGAGGTGCTCGGAGGGCTAGACACGACTTAACGTGCGAGGGGTAGTAGTAGGCCGAGATGAGGTCCTGGGACCCCGGACCTTAAAAATGTCTAGGGGTGAACGAACATTCGGTTATTCAGGGCGTTACGGAGAAGTGTTCTAGTCGGCGCATGACGTCCACGCCCAATCGCTTGCCGGAGCCCTCTCTCCACCACTGCGAGAAGCTCTCCACCCGTCTCCTAATCCATCACACGCACGCAATGCGGATCGGCCTAAATCGCGTTCGGGTCATCCATCCGGCTGGCCTGTCCATTGATCCATGTTGGGAGACACCATGATCCGCCAACCCCGCAACGGTGCCGGCATGAGGAAGGCCATCGCGGTCGCCGTGTCGGCGCTCGGTACCTCGGCCGCCGCTTATGCTGCCAGTCCGGTCATCAACGAATTCTCCGTCAGTACCACCGGCGCCGACGTGGAGTACGTCGAAGTGCTCGGTGAGCCCCTCACCGACTATTCCCGCTACGCCATCCTCGAGATCGAGGGTGACGGCACCGGCGCCGGCATCGTCGACGAAGTCCTCCCGCTGGGCAGCACCGATGCCGATGGCCGCCTGCTGCTGAGCGTGCCGGCCAATACCTTCGAGAACGGCTCGCTGACCCTGATGCTGGTGCAGAACTTTGCCGGTTCGCCGGGTCAGGATCTGGACACCGACAACGACGGCACCCTGGACGCCACGCCCTGGAGCGAGCTGGCCGACGCCATCGCGGTGCTGGACGGTGGTGCGTCGGATCTCGCCTATGGCCCCGAGCTCGGGCCCAACTTCGATGGCCTCGGCAGCTTTGCCCCCGGTGGCGCCTCGAGGGTGCCGGACGGATCGACGACCTGGGTGCGCAATGACTTCGACCTGGCCGGCATCGTCGGCTTCCCGGGCTCGCTGGTGCTGGGCGAAGCCCTGAACACGCCGGGGCTCGAGAACACCACCGTCGAGACGCCGGTCGTGGCCGACCAGTGCGGCGACCCCGCCACCCGCATCCACCAGATCCAGGGCGCGGCGGCCCAGTTCGACCCGGCCTTCGGCGGCCTGCGCAGTGTCGAGGCGGTCGTCACGGCGATCAAGCCGGGGCTGGGCGGCCTGTACGTGCAGGAGGAAGTGGCCGACGAGGACGGCGACCCGGCCACGTCGGAGGGCATCTTCGTGTTTCTCGGGGGCGGCGAGGCGAGCGGTGTCGGCGTGGGCGACCGGGTCCGCGTCACCGGCAGCGTGGCCGACTTCGTGACCTCCGGTGGCGCCAGCTCCCAGACCCAGCTGTCGGGCTCGCCGACGGTCGTGCGCTGCGGCGACGGCGAGGCGCCCCTGGCCTTGCCGATCACCCTGCCGCTGCCGGACGCGGCCGCGTTGGAGGCGGTCGAAGGCATGCTCGTGTCGCTGCCCCAGACCCTGCAGATCAGCGAATACTTCAACTTCGACCGTTTCGGCGAGGTGGTGCTGTCCCTGCCCACGCCCGGCTTCGCGCGCCAGATGACGCCGACGGCGGTCGTCGCGCCGGGTGCGGCGGCCAATGCACTGGCTGACGCCAACCGGCTCGCGACCCTGCTCGTGGATGACGGCAACTCGGCCCAGAACCCCGACCCGGCCATCCACCCGGGCAACGGGCTGGCGTTCTCGCTGGACAATCGTTTCCGCGGTGGCGACACGATCACCGGCATCACCGGCGTGGTCGATGACCTCTTCGGTCGCTACCGGCTGCAGCCGACCGTTTACGGGCAGTTCGAAGCCGCCAACCCACGTCCCGAGCTGCCGCCGGCCGTGGGCGGCAGCCTGCGCGTGGCCAGCATGAACGTGCTCAACTTCTTCCTGACCCTGGACGGCCAGGGCAACGTCTGCGGTCCGAACCGGGACCAGGGCTGCCGCGGCGCCGATACGGCGGAGGAGTTCGAGCGCCAGCGCGCCAAGCTGCTCGACGCCCTGATCGCCCTCGATGGCGACATTGTCGGCCTGGTCGAGATGGAGAACACCGCCGGCGTCGAGCCGGCCGCCCATCTCGTCGAAGCGCTCAACGCGGTGCTGGGCAGCGGCACCTACGCCCATGTGGACACCGGCACGATCGGCGGCGACGCGATCCGGGTGGGCCTCATCTACAAGCCGGCGAGCGTGGCCCCCGAGGGCGCCTTCGCCGTTCTCGACAGCCGCGTCGATGCCCGCTTCCTGGATGATCGCAACCGCCCTGCCCTGGCCCAGACCTTTGCCGTGGCCGACGGCGGCGCGCGCCTGACCGTGGCGGTGAATCACCTCAAGTCAAAGGGCTCCGCCTGCGACGACATCGGGGATCCGGACGCCGGCGACGGCCAGGGCAACTGCAACCTGACCCGCAGCGCGGCGGCCGAAGCGCTGGCCGACTGGCTGGCCGGACAGCCGACCGGGGTTGCGGACGATGGCACGCTGATCATCGGCGACCTCAATGCCTACGACAAGGAAGACCCGATTGCCACGCTGCAGGCGGCCGGCTTCGAGGACCTGATGGCGCGCTTCGGTGGCGAGGGTGCCTACTCCTACGTCTTCGACGGCCAGGTCGGCTATCTCGACCACGCGCTGGCCGGGCCGTCCATTGCCCGGGCGGTGACGGGCACCGCGAGCTGGCACGTGAACGCCGACGAGTCGGACCTGCTCGACTACGACACCTCGTTCAAGAAGGCACCGCAGCAAGCCCTTTACGAGCCGACAGCGTATCGCTCGTCCGACCACGACCCGCTGCTGATCGGGCTCGACCTGGCGGCGCCCCGTCTCGAGGTGGCGGCCACCCCTGCCCTGCTGTGGCCGCCCAACCATCGCATGGTGCCGGTTCGCATCCGTGTCGAGGCCAGCGACGAGGAGTCCGGCGCGACGCCGACGGTCCGGCTGCTGTCGGTTACGTCCTCCGAGTCCGAGGGGCGGCGTGCGGATATCCGCATCCTCGACGACACGACGGTGCTGCTGCGGGCCGAGCGGGACAACGGCCGTCAGGCGCGGATCTACACCCTGACCTACGAGGCCGAGGACGCCGCCGGCAACCGCACGGTGGCGAGGACGACGGTCCGGGTGCCAGCCAATCGCGGCCGCTGAGCGGCCCGAAACGGACCGGTCCTGAGGCTCCCCGCGCACCGTGGCGTTCGACTGCGGTGCGCGGTCTGCGGCAAGGCCTTCACGGTCCGTCTTCGGCCGGCCCGTGAAGCGTGTCGGCCACGCCGCCTTCGCCACCGGAACGGAGTCGGTCGATAAGTGCGTCCGCCGGCATGGGCCGGGCGAACAGGTAGCCCTGCCCCAGATCGCAGCCGATCGCGATCAGCAGGTCGCGCTGTGCCGGCGTCTCGATCCCCTCCGCGATGACCTTCAGGCCCAGCTTGTGGGCCATGACGACGATCGCCTCGCACAGCGCGAGCTCGTCGCTGTCCGGCGCCAGCTGGGCGGTGAAGCTGCGGTCTATCTTGACGTAGTCAATGGCGAACTTCTTCAGATACGACAGCGAGGAGTAGCCGGTGCCGAAATCGTCGATGGCGAACTGCATACCACTGGCCTTGAGCTGGCTCAGCTGATCGACGACGAAGTCTTCCGCGTCGAGCAGCACACCCTCGGTGATCTCGATGATCACGTCGCTGGCCGGCACGGATGCGGCCAGGGCTTCGGTCCATTGCAGGCATCTGCGGTCCGGGTGACGTAGCTGTACTGGCGAGAGGTTGATCCCGATCTGGATCGGTTCGCCCGACGCCGCCCGGAAACGGGCCGCATCGGCCAGCGCCTGGCGGAACACCCAGTCGCCGAGTGCGTGAATGACGCCGGTTTCCTCTGCCAGCGGGATGAAGGCGTCAGGGCTGATCACGCCGTGCTCCGGGTGCAGCCAGCGCACCAGCGCCTCGGTCTTGCAGACCCGGCCGCTCGCCAGTTCGACGATCGGCTGGTAGGCGAGCTGGAACTCTTCCTGTTGCAGCGCGCGGTGCAGCGCGTTGGTGAGTTGCATGCGCAGCTGCGAGGATTCCTCCATGGCCGACATGTAGTAGCTGAAGCGGTTGCGGCCGCTGCGCTTGGCCTCATACATGGCCTGGTCGGCGTTCTTGAGGAGATCGACCATCGACTGCCCATCGTCCGGAAACAGGGTGATGCCGATGCTGGCAGACACGAACACGCTCTCGTTGCCGATCGGGAACGGGCGGGCCAGCGCCTCCAGGATGGCCCGCGCGGTGGACTCCACGTCCAGCGAGCGCTGCAGGTTCGGCAGGGCCAGGGTGAATTCGTCGCCGCCGATCCGCGCCACGGTGTCCGAATCGCGCACGCATGCGCTGATCCGCTGGGCGGCCTCGACCAGCAGTTCGTCGCCGCGATGGTGGCCGAAGACGTCGTTCACCTCCTTGAAGCGATCGAGGTCGATGAAGAGCACAGCCAGGAGCGTGCCGTTGCGACGCGCGAGCTTCAGGTCCTGCTCGAGACGGTCGCCGAACAGCCGCCGGTTCGGCAGGCCGGTCAGCGAATCGTAGTTGGCCTGTTGCCAGACCAGCGATTCGGTGCGCTTCTTTTCGGTGATGTCGTGGAAGATCACCACATAGTGGTCGATCTCGCCATCGTCCCGTGGCACCGTATCCACCGACAGCCAGCAGGCGATGTCCTGGCCAGCGAGCCGGCGATGCCAGGTCTCGCCTTCCCAGCGTCCGGCGGCGCGCAGGGCTTCGTGCAGGTTCTCGAGCATCTGCGGTTTCAGGCGCTCCGCAAACAGTACCTCGAGGGGCTGGTCCTTCACGTCGTCGAGGCCGAAGCCGCTGAGTACCGAGAAGGCCGGGTTGACCGCGACGATGTGCAGCTGGGCATCGGTGATCACGATCGACTGGCCGCTGTTCTGATACACGGCGTCGGCCAGGCGCCGGGCCTCCTCGGCCCGTTTGCGCTCGGTGATGTCTTCAAGTGCACCGTGCAGACGGGGGGCTGCGCCGTCTGCCTCGGCGGGCTCCAGCTTCGCGCGCAGGCGAACATTGCGACGGGCACCGTCGAGCCCGTCGAGGGCCGTCTCCAGTGCGAGCGACTGCCCTTCCTGCAGCTGCCGCAATGCCGCCTCCAGCGCGGGGCGCTGCGGGGGGCAGACCAGGTGCAGCCAGTCGCCGGCTTCGACAACGCGCTCGCCCGGGCAGCCGAAGATGCGCTCGGCGTCGCCGCTGAGCCAGTCCACCCGCCAGCCTCCCACGGCGTGCCGGCGGCACGTGAACACCACGTCGTTGGTGATCGACGAGAGGATCCGGAAGCGCCGCTCACTGTGGCCGAGCTCGCGGGCGGCGAGATCCCGCGCGGCCAGCAGGGCCTTCAGATCGGCCCGCATGCGGTCGAGCGACCGGGTCAGGTCGCCGATCTCGTCGCGTCGGGGCGAGTGCAGCGGCCCTTCGAACTCGCCACGGGCAATCCGACCGGCGGCGCCCTTGAGGACGAGGAGCGGGCGCAGCACACGATGTTCCATGACCAGCAGAATGATCACGAGCGAGAGCAGCAGCTGGCCGACGATGAGGACCAGCTGGCCCTGCAGCTTGCCGTACAGGTTGCTGCGGATCTGATGGGCGAGCACTTCCAGTGTCAGGGATCCCACCGTGTGGCCCGCATGGACCAGCGGGATGGTGCGGCTGCGCTGGGTGGTGCCATCAGGACGTCCGGCCCGTCGGTCGACGATCTCGTCGCCGAATTCGTCGGTCACCCGGATCCGGGCCACGTTCGGGTCGCGCATCACGGCGTCGGCGATCTCGTTGGCATAGTGCAGATCGCCGGTCCAGATGGACAGGGTCATGGCCCGGGTCAGGACCTGGGAGTAGCGGGCCTCGATCTCCTGCACCGAGCGCTCGGACTCCGCCGGAAAGCGGACCCCGAATTCGTAGCCGACGAAAAGGAGCGTCGGCAGGAAAATCCCGATCAAGGCCCCGACCAGCATCGTGCGGCGCAGCGACCGTGACCTATGTGTCATCGGGCTTCCGGTGGGGATGACGGGCGCCGCGTGGCCACCGGAAGGATCGTCTTGCGGGGCAGCGCTTCGCCATCCGCCGCCGCGCGAAGGGCGCGGTAGACCCATTGACCCATGAGGGGGAAATCGATGCCGACATAGGCATGCACGAGCCCCATGTCCAGGAGCTGTTTCTGGGCGTCACTCACCTGCCCCACGCCGACCACCACCGCCGGTTGGCGCGCCGCGAGCCGGGCCCTGGCGGGGCGTGCGGCAGCTGCGTAGCCCGCGGCGTCGAGAATCGGCCAGTGCCCGACCGACACGAAGGCGTCGACGCCGAGCGAGTTCAGGGTGATTCGCGTCTGGTAGAGGGAGCGGTCCGCGCTGTCGGACGAGTACCACGGACAGCGGTCGTGCTCGACCCAGCCGCCCTCCCCGCGCAGCGGCTGGTCGCCCGCTTCGCCCTCGACACCGGCGAGCTCGAAACGCACGCCACGCACGCGCCGCGCCAGGTTGGGGTCGTGGCGCTCCGTCATCAGGCACAAGATGCCGCCTTCAGGGTGCCAGCCACGCACCAGCCTGCCCGCCTCCCGCCCGAAGGCGAAGTTGTCGATGCCGACGTAGGTGCGGCTCAGCGCCGCATGGCCGTCGTCGAAGGGAGAGTCGAAAGTGATGACGGGGATTGCCGCATCCGCCGAGCGGATGGCCTTGGCGATGGCCTCGGACGACATGACCGAGATCGCGACACCGCTGAAGCGCCCGGAGCCGAGCGCCTCGCCGACGGCGGCGGCCTGGCGGTGGAAGTTGGCGGCACCCGGCATGTCCACCAGATCGCAGCGGTCACCCCGGGTCTCGGCGGCTTCGTTGCAGCCGCGCCACACGGCAATGAAGTTGGCGTCGCTCGAACTCTTGCCGATGATCGCGAACTGGTCTGCGGCGCCTGTCGATGGCAGCGCCAGCGTCAGCAGCGCGAGCAACCCGCGTCCCAGCCGCGCGAGGGATCGCGCCGCGAGTCGGGCTCCCCCTGGCGACGGTGTCGCCACGTTCCGTGGCGGGGGCAGTTGGCAGTCCGGCGCACAGCTCGGGCCCGCCCGGGGTGCAGGTTCGAAACTCAGCAGTGCAGGCAACCGGGCCAACATCGACACCATGACGACTCCCATGGACGGGTGGAGCGTGTTGCGGCCGCGGACGGCCTGGCGTCCCGCCTCCGGGTTCAACGGGCCGAATCGCGCGCCGCTGCCGCTCCGGTTATTAGCGGTTGTCCGGTGCAAACCTGAATTCGCGGTTTCTACGGAGTTTTGCGGCCCCTGGCCCGGTACGCCACGATCCGGAGTCAGGAAGCGGCACCTGCGGTACGCTTGTCCGGATTACGACCCGACCCTCATGCGACCCGCCAACAATGATCTCCCACCGTCACCAGTGCGTCTTCGTTCATGTGCCGAAGACTGCCGGGATCAGCATCGAGCATGTCTTTCTTGCGCAGTACGGCCTGACCTGGGACGAGCGGGCGCCCCTGCTGCTCCGCTTCAACCCCGACCCGGCCCTGGGGCCGGAGCGCCTCGGCCACCTGACGGCCACCGAATATGTCGATTGCGGCCACATCTCCGAGGCCGGGTTCAATGCCTACTTCAAGTTCGCCTTCGTCCGGAACCCGTGGTCGCGGCTGGTCTCGGAATTCAACTACCGCCGCTACTTCACGCAGATGTCGTTTACCGAGTTTGTGCGGGAGGGTTTTCCCGAGCCGTGCAACTACTCGGATGCCTACCGCCACGTGCTCCCCCAGTGCGACTACCTCTACGATGACACGGGCAGATGCCTGGTGGACTTCGTGGGTCGATTCGAGAACCTGCAGGCGGATTTCGACCGGGTCTGCGATACCGTCGGGATCCCGCGGACGCTGCTGCCGCACGTGAATGCATCCGAAAGCGGCGAGGATGCGTCCGCCTCCCCACGGCCTGCCGGCGCCGCTGCGGCCCATGCCGCGTACTACGACGCCGAGACGCGGGATCTCGTCGGGCGACTCTACCAGCGGGATATCGAGACCTTCGGCTATCGCTTCGAGGATTGATCCCGGGCGCGTTCAAGCCCCACCCGGCTTGCCCAGGCATTGCGCCTCGAACACCGTGGCCGACACGGGCCGGCCGATGCGGTAGCCCTGCAGATAGTCGCAGTCGGCATCCGTCAGCAGCCGGGCCTGCCCCGCTTCCTCGACGCCCTCGGCGATCACTTCCATGCCGAGCTTGTGGGCCATCACGATGATGGCCTCGGTAATCGCGCGGTCCTTGTCGGATGCCTCGAGGTTGCTGACGAAGGATCGGTCGATCTTGATGAAATCGATCTCGTAGCGCTGAAGGTAGGCCATCGCGGAATAGCCGGTGCCGAAGTCGTCGAGGGCAAAGCGCACGCCCCTTGAACGCATCGCCGCCATGCGTTCGATGACCGCAGCCCGGTCGTCGAGCAGCACGCCCTCGGTGATCTCGACGATGATCCGCGACGGGCTGAGCCCGGCCGCCGCGAGGACCTCCATCCAGGCGTCGCTGCCGCCGGCGAGAAACTGCCGGGGTGACATATTGACCGAGATGGCCAGGGGTTCGCTTCCCGCCCGCCCGCGCAGCGCCGACCAGCCCACGATGCGCGCGGCCACCTGATCAAAAACCCAGCTGCCGAGCGCGCCGATCAGGCCGGCGTCCTCGGCGATCGGGATGAACGTGCCCGGGGGCACCAGCCCGCGTTCGGGGTGGTGCCAGCGCAACAGCGCTTCTGCCTTGACGATTTCGCCGGTGCGCGCGCACGCGATGGGCTGATAGTGCACCTCCATCTGGCCAGCCTCGAGCGCGTGACGCAGGTCGTTGGCGAGGACGCGCCGCAATTGCGCGTCGTGCTGCATGGCGGGCGTGAACCAGCAGAAGTGGTTGCGTCCGGCGTTCTTCGCGGCATACATGGCCTGGTCGGCCTGCTTGAACAGCGCCTCGGCGGTCTTGCCGTCCTGGGGGAACATCGTGATGCCGATGCTGCAGGTCAGATAGGTACTCTCGCCATCCAGCGCGAAGGGCTCGGTCATCCGCTCGACGATCGCCTGGGCGATGCGCTCGGCCGGTGCCGGGCCGCTGATCATCGGGAGCAGCACCGTGAACTCGTCGCCGCCGAGGCGGGCCACCGAATCCATGCCCCGCACGCAGGACAGGATCCGCACCGAGGCGAGCTTGAGGAGCTGGTCACCGGCCACATGACCGAGCGTGTCGTTCACGTCCTTGAAATGGTCGAGGTCGATGAACAGCAGGGCGATCGATGCACCGTCACGGTTGGCGTTCTCGATCGCCTGCTGCATCCGGTCGAGGAACAGCTGGCGGTTGGGCAGACCGGTCACCGTGTCAAAGTTGGCCTGCTGCCAGATCAGCTCCTCCGCCGCCTTGCGCTCGGACACGTCGCTGAACACCGCCACCCGCCGCAGCACCCGGCCCGCGTCGTCGTGCACGGTATTGATGCTGAGCCACTCGATGTATTCCTCGCCGTCCTTGCGCCGGTTCCAGATCTCGCCCTGCCAGCTACCCGTCGAGGTGACTGATGCCCACATGGCGCGATAGAAGCTCGCGTCGTGGCGACCCGAGGAGAGCACGCTCGGATCCCTGCCATGGACCTCGTTTCGGGCGTAGCCGGTGGTGGCCGTGAAGGCCGGGTTGACCGCTACGATCCGGTTCTCGGCATCAACCACCATCACCGCCTCGCTGCTTGCCTCGTACACCGACGCGGCGAGGCGCAGCGCGTCGTCCGCCTCCCGCTTCTGGATCGCGATGGCCAGCAGCGCCGCGCTCTGCTGCAGCTCCACCAGATCCGGCGGCGCGAAATCCTCGGCCTCGTCGCACATGGCCACCAGGGCGCCCATCCGGCGGGTACCGACCACCAGCGGCTCGGACCAGCACACCTGGTAGCCCTCGGTGGTCGCCAGCGCCACGAGCTTCCGCCAGTAGTCGGAGTCGTCGGCCTCGCATTCGAGCGGCTCGCCCATGCAGACGCTGCTACCGGCCGCAATGATCTGCCCCTCGAAATCCAGCTGCACGCCGAGCAGCTTGCGGGTCGTCGAGGTGGACACCGCGGTGGCCTTGAGCGCCCCACCGCCACCAACCGTGAGCAGCAGGAAGAGCAGTCCGAGGTTGTTCTTCTCGAGCCCGCTGAGGGTCATGTCGAGCACGCTGTCGAGGCTCTTGCCCCGGGTCAGGGCCTCCATCACGCGGGCCCTCAGGCGGGCCTGGTCGGTCTCGCGCCGGGCGGTGTCCACATCCTGGAAGGTGCCGACCAGGCGCATGGGCCGGCCGTCCCGCACCCGACGGACCAGCGCGCCGCGCGATTCGACCCATTTCCAGATCTGGCCGCGCACCCGGTAGCGATACTCGCAGCGGTAGCTGTCGCTGCGCCCGCTCAGGCAATCCTCAAGGGCGGCCAGGCGGGTTGCGGCGTCCATCGGATGGACCCGCGACTCCCAGTCCTTGATGTGGCGTACCGTACTGCCGGGGGCAAGTTCGAGGATGGCGATCGCGGAATCCGAGAACGTCAGGGCGCCAGACTCGAGATCCCAGTCGTAGACACCCGCCCCGGATCCATCGAGCGCAAACTTCCAGCGCTGCTCCCCCTCTGCCAGGGCGTCCACCAGCCGGCGCCGCTCGGTGACGTCGCGGAACGACAGGAACACCAGCGATTCGTCGGCCAGGCTGGCGAGCCCGGCGCGGACCTCCACGTCGAGCAGGGCGCCATCCGCGCGCCGGAAGCGTGCCTCGATGGTGATGGGCGCGCCACCGCTGGCGTCCGCCTGCTGCAGTTCGGCAAGCCGACCGATGCAGTCGCAATGGATGTCGATGTCGGCCAGGCGCATGCAGAGCAGGCGCTCGCGGGGGTAACCCAGTTCCCGGCTGCAGGCGTTGCTGACCTCGACGATGCGACCGTCGTGATCCACGATCAGGATGCCATCGCCCGCCATGCGCAACAGCAGCTGGCTGCGCTCGCTCTCCTGCCTGAGTCGGCGCTCGGCAGCCCTTCGGCCGGTGATGTCGCGCTTGACCCCCACGTAGTGGGTCGTGACGCCCAGCTCGTTGGCGACCGGTGCGATGATCAGTTCCTCGGCGTAGGTGGAGCCGTCCTTGCGGCGATTCACCAGTTCGCCTTTCCACGCCCGGCCGGCCAGCAGGTCCTGCCACATGGCCTTATAGAAGTCCGGTGGCTGCACGCCCGAGTTGAGCAGCTCCGCTGGCGTTCGCCCCTCGAACTCCCATGGCGCATAGCCGGTGAGCGTGGTGAAGGCCGCGTTGGCCCACTCGATGCGCGCGTCTACATCGGTCACGATGATGCCGCTCGGCGCCGCCTCGAGCGCTGCCACGAGCACCCGGTCGCGATCCCTCGCCCGGGACAGCGCGTCGGTGGCTCTGGCCCGCTCGGCCAGATGGCGCGAGAGGGTGAAGGCAAAGCCGGCGATGACGAGCGTGGTCAGCACGCCGGCCAGGGCCAGGGCCTGAAGGTGGCCTTCGTACGCCGCGCGGATGTCCGCCTCTGCAATGCCGACCGCAACCGACAGGTCGAGACCCGGCAGGGGCCGGACCCCGTAGGTACGCGCTTCCCCGTCGATGCTGGACACCGCCTCGAGGAGCCGGACCTGGTCCCCTTGTTCGCCCCGGGGAAGAAAGCGATGGGCATCGGCGCCGATCGCTGCGGCGAGCGCAGGCGCCCGCGCGAGCACTTCTCCGCCGCCCCGATAGACCGTCACCGCGGCACCAGGCCCCAGGGACACGCGCTCGTAGAAGCGGGAGAAATAGTCGGGGTTCACGGACATCACGAGGACGCCGTCGAAATGTCCTGCCCGGTCGAGGATGGGGCGCGTGAACTGGATGCTCCATTTGCCGGACACGCGCCCGAGCACGGGCCTGCTGATGAACAGCGCGTCCTGCTCGCGCTCACGGTGAACGAGGAAGTGCTCCCGATCGGCGAGTGAAATCGGCGCCGCGTCGGGATTGAGGTTGCTGTAGCCGAGGCGCCCTGCCCGGTCGATGACGGCGATCTGGATGGTGTAATCCATCGGGGCGACGGAGCCCTGCCGCACCACCGCGAGGTGGAAACGATCCTTCCCCTCGGCCCAGTACTCGCGCAGGGCGAGCAGGGAGAGATCGAGGCTTTGCGACAGGGCCCGGATGTGCTCGGCGAAGGCCAGCGAGAGGTTCGTGACGTCGCGCCGCGCGTCGCTCTCGGCTTCCCGCCTGAGATGGCTCGCCTGTTGGGCGATGACCACCCAGACCGCCACGATCAGCAGGAGAAAGAACCCGAGCAGTGCGACCGTGGGGGAAGAGGACCGCGGAGAGGCGTCGGACCGGGCTTGGGGTGGCGTCGGGCCTTCGGAACTCTCGGCAGCTTGAGATGGCGGGCCAGAGGCGCGAGCATCCATCGTCGTGATCGTGGCCAAGACGGATTCCGGTGGACGGAACCGATCGTCATGGCGGTCGTTGGGACCGGGACAGTCTACCTGACGCGTAACGGTCTGACACAAGGCTGCGCCCAGTCCGGGCTTGGCAGTTGCCCGGATGGCAGCGCGGCGGGCGGGGCACCCGGCACCACGAACCGGGTGGCGTGCGCTATCGGCTCGGCACGCTCAACCGCTGGCTGCCCCCCGGCGCTGCGGCAGGCCAGCCCATGACGAACACCGGCACCTCGCCGGAGACGGCCTCAGGCTGCGTCGGGCAGCAGGATCCGGCCTTCCTTGCTGAACTGATAGTCGCGGAAGATGTGCTCTGCGCTCAGCAACGCGTAGTTGCCGTCCTCGCCCTTGTGGCTGGTGTCCTTGAGGCGATAGGTGTAGTGGCCGCAGGTCCAGCAGTCGAAGTTGCGCATGTGGGTGCACAGACAGGTCTTTTCCATCACCGAGACGCGCCGCGCCTCGGGCTGTGCGGCCACCGCCTTGTTGTAGGCGTCGATGTACTGGCAGCTGCCCTTGCTGTCGAGGAGGTAGCCATAGGCTTCGCAGTTCGGCCGGATGCCCGAGCCGATTGCGGGGCTGCTCTTGAGCATCCGCATCGGATAGCCGGTCGGCGAGATCTGGTTGACCTCGATCTCCTCCTCGCTGGCCTTGAAGTAGTGCTGCTTGACGTCGTCGGGCAGGCCGCACTCGTTCGATACCGTGAAGCGGGTGGCAACCTGGACGGCAGCGCAGCCGGTCTCGAGGAAGTTGACCGCGTCGGTGCCGGTGAAAATGCCGCCGGCCGGGATCAGCGGAATATTGACGTCGTTTTCCTTCATCCACTGCTGGATCTCGGTGACGATCGTCGCGAGGTCGTACTCGGACCAGTCCATGCCGAAGCCCAGGTGCCCGCCCGCGAGGGGTCCCTCGACCACCACGTAGTCCGGCAGGCGATTGGTGCGGGCGCTCTTCTTCAGGAACAGCTGCAGCGCCCTCAGCGACGACACGATGATGCCCAGCTTGACGTCGCGGAAACGGGGATGGTCCTCGATCAGGGCGAAGGAGCCCAGGTGCAGGCCGGCTGCCAGGGTGACGCCGTCGATGCCGGCGTCGAGCGCCGAGCGCAGGCGCACCCGCAGCGTCTCCTTGGGGGCGTTCATCGTCAGCTTTTCCATGCAGTTGATGAACACCAGGCCGTCGCCGGTCTTGCGCGACATCGTGCCCTCGACGTGCAGGCGCGTCGCCTCGGCGATCTCGCCCATGTCGAACTGCACCACCGACTTGTCGGAGTTCGCCACGTTGAACTTGTAGCGCTTGAGCTTCTCGCGGACGTACTTGGTCTTGTAACGGCGGTCCGCGACGGTCTTGATCATCGCGTCCGAGATGTGGCCGACGCCGCCCAGTCGCGCCGCTTCGAGGGCCAGGTCGGACGTGGAAATATCCACGCCCATGCCTCCGATCATGATGGGCACGACTTCCTTGTCACCAAGGGTCAGACGGAAATCATCAACGCACTTCATAGGTTGTCCTTCGACCGTCGGCCCCTGCCCCGGTCCGAATGTTATGTCGGCGACCTGCCAGGCTGCCGGTGAGTCATCGACTGCGCCATCTGTGCCGTCCGGATCCACCCTCCCGCAGATCGTCGGCGGCGCGACCGATGAAAAGCCCGTCATTGTACAGCCAATGGCCGGACTGTAATGATTTGTCCAAGGCGCCGGATCCATGCATTTCATCGGCCCACCGTCGCCCCCGGCCGCCATGGCGGCGGCGCCCCCGTGGGTTGGCCAGCGCCAGCACCGACCGTGTGCGGTTTAGCACCGCGCTCCGGGATCGGTGCCGGCCGCGGCAGATTTCCGGGCTAGAATTCGGCCCTGCGACGCAGGCGCGCCCTGCCGGCCCCCCTCCCCGAACCGACAGCAACCGACGTCATGCACAACGAACTGAAGATCTTCTCCTGCAACTCCAATCCGCGCCTGGCAGGCGAGATCTGCGACCACCTCGGCGTTGCGCCGAGCCCGCTGCGCATCGCCCGATTCTCCAACGACAACCTGTTCGTCCAGGTCGAGGAGAACGTGCGCGAGCGCGACGTCTTCGTGGTGCAGTCCTTCACCGAGCCGGTCAGCGACACCATCATGGAGCTGCTGATCACCCTCGACGCGATGCGCAGCGCTTCGGCCGGTCGCGTCACCGCCGTGATTCCGTACTACTCGTATGCCCGCTCAGACAAGAAGGACGCACCGCGGATCTCGATCGCCGGACGGCTGATGGCCGACCTGCTGCGCACGGCGGGCGCCGACCGGGTCCTGACCATGGATCTGCACGCTGACCAGGTGCACGGCTTCTTCAGCATGCCGGTCGATCACCTGACCGCGATTCCGACCCTGGCCGAGTACTTCCGCACCAACCATGACCTGTCGCGGATGGTCGCCGTGGCCACCGACGCCGGCGGCGCGAAACGGGCCGGGCGTTTTGCCGAGAAGCTCGAGATCCCGATGGCGATCATCGACAAGCGGCGCGTCAGCGACACCCAGGTGCGCCAGGGGCATGTCGTCGGCGACGTGGCGGGCCGGGATGCGGTGATCTTCGAGGACGAGATCGCCACCGGCGGAACCCTCGTTGCGACGGTGAAGACCCTGCGCGAGGCCGGGGCACGCAGCGTGATCGCCGGCGCGGTGCATCCGGTGCTGTGCGGCCCGGCGGTCGAGAAGCTGGCCGCCTCCGGCCTCGACTCGATCATCACGACCAACACCGTGGCGGTGCCCGCGGCGAAGCAGGCGGGCCTGCCCCAGCTCCGCGTGCTCTCGGTCGCGCCGCTGTTCGCCGCGGCGATCGAGCGCATCCACAGCGGCGCCAGCGTCGGCGCCCTGTTCAACTCGTAACGCTGCAGTCAATTCGGCGATTCCAGTTCTGGCACTGCGCGGTCCACTCTCTCCCTCCCCGTCAATGGGGAGGGCGCCCTGCCCGCAATCGTTACCTGTTTGCTTGCCGCGTCATTAGGGTTTGCGGCCTCTGCCGCTACGCGAGTTCATGCGTCCAGGTCGCGCAGCACCTCGAGGGCCTGATCGAGGCGATCCACGGCGATCACCTCGAGCCCCTCGATCGCCTGTTTGGGCGCGTTGGCGCGGGGAATCAGGGCCCGCGTGAAGCCGAGCTTGCGCGCCTCGCGCAGGCGCTCCTGTCCCCGCGGTGCCGGACGTATCTCGCCGGCGAGGCCAATCTCGCCGAAGACGGCGAGCCCGGCCGGCAGGGGGCGATCCCGCAGCGAGGAGACGATCGCGAGCAGCACCGCGAGGTCTGCCGCCGGCTCGTTGATGCGCACCCCACCGACCGCATTCACGAACACGTCCTGGTCCGAACAGACGATGCCCGCATGCCGGTGCAGCACGGCCAGCAGCATCGCCAGCCGGTTCTGGTCGAGCCCCACCGACAGGCGCCGGGGGCTGGGGCTGTGGGCGGCATCGACCAATGCCTGCACCTCCACCAGCAGCGGCCGCGTGCCCTCCTGGGTGACCAGGATGCAGGCCCCCGCGACCTCGGCCTCGTGGCGCGACAGGAACAGCGCGGACGGATTGCTGACCCCTTTCAGGCCGCGGTCGGTCATGCCGAACACGCCCAGTTCATTGACCGCACCGAAGCGGTTCTTGATGGCCCGCACAAGGCGGTAGGCGGAGTGGGTGTCGCCCTCGAAATACAGCACGGTATCGACGATGTGCTCCAGCACCCGCGGGCCGGCCAGGGCGCCGTCCTTGGTGACGTGGCCGACCAGGATCAGGCTCGCACCGCTTTGCTTGGCGAAGCGCGTGAGCTGGGCCGCGCACTCCCGAACCTGCCCAACCGAACCGGGCGCCGAGGTGAGCGAATCGGAATAGAGGGTCTGGATCGAGTCGATCACGACGAGCTGCGGACGGTGCTCACGCAGGCTGGCGAGGATGCGCTCGAGGCTGATCTCCGGCAGCAGCTGCAGCTCGCCCGGTGCGAGTTGCAGACGCTGGGCGCGCAGGGCGATCTGCTCGGCGCTCTCCTCGCCGCTGACGTAGAGCGCCCGCTGGTCGCGCACCATCAGTGTCAGGGCCTGCAACAGCAGCGTCGACTTGCCGATGCCGGGATCGCCGCCGATCAGAACCACGCCACCGGGCACCAGGCCGCCCCCCAGCACCCGGTCGAACTCGTCGATTCCGGTCGCCATCCGCTCGGTTTCTCGAGGACGGATCGTGGCCAGCGCCTGGAGGCCACCTGTCGCTCCCGAGAATGGCGCGTAGCGGTGAGCCGCCGGGGGCGCTGCCAGTTCGGCTGCCTGCTCGGCGAGCGTATTCCAGGCCTGACAGTGGGGACACTGCCCCTGCCAGCGCGGCACCTGGCCACCACAGTCACTGCAGACGAAGACACTCTTGTTACGTGCCACGAACCAGCTCCTTGGCCGCCCGTTCCCGGGACAGCCGGGCAATTTCAGCGGAAGCGTAGTCCGCAAAGGTGGTGATCAGCCGCGACCGGAATCGGTCGCGCGGAAAGATGACCTCGAGGGGTGTGTAGAGCGTCGGTTCAAGCGGAATCGCGACCAGCGCGCCCTCCCCCACATCGCGCCGCAGCGCTGCCCGCGACGCGATGCCGAAGCCGCAGCCGGCCCGCACCAGGTGCTTGACCGCGGCCAGGCTGCCGATCTCGCCACAGACCCGCAGGCTGGCGGGCGGGATGCCCGCCGCTTCGAAGAAATCGTCGGCCAGCTCGCGGATCGCATTGCCGGGCTCGCGCGTGATGAAGTCGTGGGCTACCAGTTCCTCCGCGCTGAGCCGTTCGTGCCCGGCCAGGGGGTGGCGTGGCGAGCAGACCACCATCAGCTCGTCCTGCCCGGCGGAGCGACGCTCGAGGGAGGGGTCTTCGGTGACGATCTCGATCAGGCCCAGGTCGAGCTCACGCCGCGCCACCCGGCCCTCGATGTAGGCCGAGTTCCCCACCATCACCCGGGGCACCACGCGGGGGTTGGCCCGTTTGAACCCTTCCAGCAGGTGGGGTAGCCAGTAGGCCGCGATGGTGGTGCTGGTGCCGATGTTGAGCGTGCCCGTCAGGTCGTCGGTGAGTTCGGAGATGCGCGTGCCCATCTCGTCGTTCAGTTCGAGGATGCGCTCGGCGTAGGCCATGACGATCTCGCCGGCCGGGGTCAGAGTAACCCCGGCATGGCCCCGCTCGACGAGCATGGTGTTGAGCTGGTCCTCGAGCTGCTTGATCTGGAAGGTCACGGCCGGCTGCGTCATGTGCAGGTGCTCGGCGGCGCGGGTGAACGAGCCGTGCCGCGCGACTGCGCGGAACACCTGGAGCCTTCGGTCGGCCATCGGGGATTCTCCGTGGTTCGGGCAGGGTGGCAGGCCCGGGCCTCCTGTCCAGCCAGGGGCACCAGCCGCCGCGCAAAAAGTCATTAGTTCTGTTTATGGGCCAATTGCATCACATCTGCGCCAACTTTTCAGGCGGACTTGCCACAAGCCAGGCGGTTGCATCCGCGCCCCGAAACCGGTTCGTGTTATAAACCGCGCTCCGCCTCGCCTACAGGCCGCGCCGATCCGATGCCGCTCGGTTTCTACATCATCATGGCGGCGCAGTTCTTTTCTGCGCTGGCCGACAACGCGCTGCTGATCGCGGCCATCGCGTTGCTCCGGGACATGCAGGCGCCGGCCGAGCAGGAACCTCTGCTCAAGCTGTTCTTCACGATCTCCTACGTTGCGCTGGCAGCCTTCGTCGGTGCCTTTGCCGACTCGATGCCCAAATGGCGGGTGATGCTGATCAGCAACGGCATCAAGGTCATCGGCTGCCTGATGATGCTGTTCGGCTCGCACCCCCTGCTCGCCTACGCGGTCGTCGGACTTGGCGCGGCGGCGTATTCGCCGGCCAAGTACGGCATCCTCACCGAATACCTCCCCCACCGCCTGCTGGTCGTTGCGAATGGCTGGATCGAGGGGCTCACGGTCGGCGCGATCATCCTCGGCACGGTCCTCGGCGGCGTGCTGATTCGCCCGGACTGGATCGCACCGCTGGTGGATTTCGTCCCCTTCGTCGATACCCACTTCCAGCTCAGCATCCTGCTGGTCGGCGGGCTTTACCTGATCGCCGCGGCCTTCAACCTGTACATCCCGGACACCGGGGTGGACCACAAGCCGCTGAAGAACAACCCGCTCTACCTGTTCCACGACTTCAACCATTGCCTGAAGCTGCTGTGGCGCGACAAGCTCGGGCAGATCTCGCTGGCGGTCACGACCCTGTTCTGGGGCGCCGGGGCGACCCTCCAGTTCATCGTGATCAAGTGGGCCGAGCACGCCCTCGCCTTCGACCTGTCGAAGGCATCCATGCTGCAGGGTGTCGTGGCCATCGGGGTTGCGCTCGGTGCGGTGCTCGCCGCCAAGTTCATCAGCCTGAAGAAGGCCGTCCGGGTGATCCCTATGGGTATCGCAATGGGCGTGATCGTGATGGTCATGACGGTGGTCACCGATGTCACGATCGCGATGGTGCTGATGGTGCTGATCGGCGCCTGTGCCGGCTTCTTTGTGGTGCCGATGAACGCCCTGCTGCAGCACCGAGGGCACATCCTGATGGGCGCAGGCCACTCGATCGCGGTGCAGAACTTCAACGAGAACCTGTCGATTCTCGTGATGACCGGGCTCTATGCCCTGCTGATCGCGATGGACCTGTCGGTGAACACCGTCATCATCGCGTTCGGCTCCTTCGTCGCGGGCACGATGCTGATCATCAAGCGCCTGCACGAGGCCAACCAGCGCCAGTTCGACTCGGTCGCCCTGCTCGACGACCTCAAGCACTGAGTCGCCCCGGGCGCAGCCCTCAGATCAGCATGGGCCGGTCGGGCAGTTCGTTCGGATTGCGTGGAAACGCCGGGAAATGCGCCTCGAGGATCGCACCGAGACGCGTCACGGCGATGATCGAGCCCCCCTCATAGTCTCCCGCGGCATACGCCTGCTCGACCTCGTCGCAGATGTCGCGCCAGACGCCCTCCTCGGTGACCCGCGCGATGCCCCGGTCGACGACGATCTCGACGCGACGGTCAACCAGCTGGACGAAGAGCAGGACGCCGCTGTTCTCCTCGGTGTCCCAAACGCCCAGGTGCCCGAAGGCTTCGACGGCGCGCTCTCGCGGCGTGACGTTCTGAAGCAGCGCAGTGAGCTCGATCTCCGATTCGATCGCGAAGCGGATCTCGCCGCGATGGCGTGTTTCGGAGTCCACGATCGCAGCCTCGATCGCGTCGAGCACCGACGACGTAAAGTGCCGCCTGGCCACCCAGTCGGGCGTCGCAAGATGGCGCAGGATGCGTTTCCATTTGGCTACCATCGACCCGACGCGCCCCCACCCCCGAAGTCGCCGCCATCGTTCCAGCGGTGGGCATCAGGCTCATCATCCCAGTCGGGCGTTCGCGAGCGCCGGCCGCGGTGGGGCAGCTCTGCCTGCGCAGGCTCGATCGTCAGCGCCAGCGCGGCCGCCCCCAGGCCCGCAAGGATGGAGACGCCCACCGAGTCGGTCCAGCGCCACGCCCCCATGCCCACCGCGAGGCCAATCAACACGGCCGAGAGCACCCTGCCCGCCGGCCCGCGAAGGAGTCGCCCGCCGAAGACGCCGGCGACCAGCGCCATGGCGAAGAACAGATCGCTCCCCGAGTGACGGTCGGCGCGGTGCGCTGCCACAGGCAACGGCTCACCCGACAGGCGAGCCGCCACGGCCTGGACTGCCCGTTCGATGCCGAGCGCAAAGTCCCCCTCGCGGAAGGCTGGCGTCATCTCGCCATCGATGATCTTCATCGCATCGGCATCGGTAATCACCGCCTCAAGCCCGCGCCCCACTTCGATCCGAGCGGCTCGATCGTCACGGGCGACGACGATCAGCAGGCCATCGTCGATGCCTGCGCGCCCTGGCCGCCAGGTGTTCGCCACCCGCAGCGAGAAGGCTTCGAACGACTCCGGTTTTGTACTGGGAAGGGTCAGGACCACGATCTCACTGCCATGGCGCCGCTGCACCATCCGCAGCGTGTCTCGCAGGCGGCTCTCGGCTGCGTCGGACAGCAGCGCGGCCCGATCCACCACGGGCGAGCTCATGACGCCAACCGGCTGGAGAGCGTAAGCCGACAGCCCGCCGAAACCCAGCCAAACGATCAGAAGCCACCGCCACAACATCATCGCGTACCCGGCTCAATCAGCGCGGGACCGCGCCACCGAAATCTGCGGGCGGGGCGCTGCTCACCGGGCGCACGCTGTCAAAGACGAAGGCCGGTTGGGGCGGGTAGTCGAGGATCATTGCCAGAAAACTGTGCGGAAATGTGCCGATGGCCGCATTGTAGAGCCCGATCTCGTGAACAAGGCAGTTGCGGGCGGCGGCAACCCGGCCCTCGCTACCATCCAACTGGGCCCTCAGATCCCGGAAGCTCGCATCCGCCATCAGGTCGGGGTCGCGCTCGGCGAAGGCCGTCATCCGGGATAGGGCACCGGTGAGCGCACTCTGCGCATCGACGACCTGGGCGAGGCTCGCTTCTTCCGGTGGCCATGTCGGGTCACGCGGGAGGCCGCTGACCTGCGCCAGCGAGGCCTTCAACTCTGCCACCATCGCGTGACCATCGCCCGCGTGGATCGCGACCAGCTGGATGAGTTTCGGGACCAGATCGGCACGCTGGCGATACTGGCTCAGCACGTCGACCCAGCAGGATCGGATCTTCCGGTCCGATCGCTGCAGCTCGCTGTCGCCGCATCCGCTCAGCAGCGGTAGCACGCAGGCCAGGATCATCAGGACGCGGAAGCGCATCACCGGCTCCAGGCACAAAGGCCTCGTCAAGTCCGGCCCACTTTACCGCGCCGCAGCATGTCCAGTATTGCGACAGATCAAGTCCCGTCTGATAGTTGACGTGCACGGCACAGGTCTTCCCATGCCTTGCCCTTGTCATGGGGATTTCGCAGCAGATAGGCGGGGTGATAGGTCACGATGACCGGAACCCCCTCGAAAGAGAATGTCTGCCCCCTGGCGTCGGCAATGCGCACCTGCCGGTCGAGCAGCGACTGGGCCGCAGGCCGGCCCAGCGCCACGATCACACGCGGCGCGAGCAGTTCGACCTGGCGGCGCAGATACGGAAAGCAGGTGGCAATCTCGTCGGTCTCCGGCGTGCGGTTGCCCGGTGGACGACACTTCACCGAATTGGCGATGAAGGCACCCGACTGGCGGGAGAGCCCCGCAGCGGCCAGCATCGCATCGAGCAGGCGCCCTGCGGGTCCGACAAACGGCTCGCCCCGTCGATCCTCCTCGGCGCCGGGCCCCTCCCCCACCAGCAGCCAGCGAGGGTGTCGGTCGCCGATTCCGGGTACCGCCTGCTTGCGTCGCTGGTGCAGCACACAGGCCGTGCAATTTCGAATCTGGTGTTCAAGCGCATCCCAGTCGCTGTCGCTGGCTACCACCACCGGGGCCGCGGGGACGCGTTGCTCTGGCGCCGGCTCGATCGCGCGTTGCGCCATCACAGCCTTGCGCGGCATTTTCGGCTCGGGGGGAGCCGGCGGGGACGACGACACACGCTGGGGTTCCGGCGCCGCGGGCGCCTCCTCGAAACCGTCGTGCGGCTGCGCGACATCCCGGCGCGGCGCGTCGCGCAACCGCCACACCGGCCCCAGGCCGAGCTGGCCTACCACGATTTCCTGCCAGGGGGTCACAGCACACACCGCATCACGATCGCGTCCTCTCGTGCCTCACCGCCCGGATAGTAGCCCTTGCGCCGCCCGATGGCCTCGAAGCCCCTGGATCGGTAAAGGCCCGCGGCCACCTGGTTCGACTCGCGGACCTCGAGAAAGAACTGCCGGGCGCCATTCGAGCGCGCCTGATCGAACAGGAAGCCCAGCACCGCGCCTCCCACACCGCGGCCTTGTTGCGCGGCTTCGACGGTAATGTCGAGCAGATGGGCCTCGTCCAGGACATGCAGCACCACCGCATAGGCCAGCGGATCGGATCCCTCCCAGAAGGTCCAGCAGGCATGGCCGGCCTCAAGCGAGTCTCGAAAATTGCCTGCCCGCCACGGGCTCGGGTGCAGGGCCGCCTCGACGGGGACGATCCAGTCGAGATCGGCCTCGCTCATCGGTCGGCATTCCAGTCGCACCGTGCTCAAACGCGCCCACCGCGCTCCAGCCGCTCACGGGTGGTGAGGGCCACCTTGTTGCGCACGTAGTGCGGCACCACGTCGGAAAGGGGGCTCGACTCGCCCCTTGCGAGCCGGCGGCTGGCGATTGCGAGGACGTCCCGCGCGTGAGGCCGCGTGTGCGAGGCGAGGACCTCGACGCGGGAACGCATGGCGTCCGGCAATCGATCGGCGTAGACCTCGAAGGCATTGCCGACCCCCTCCCAGGACGCCGGGCTGTCGGGCAGCGCGAGGGACTCGGGGGGCCGACAACTTGCTTCCACGCACGCCTTCAACCCGTCTTCCGTGCGCACGAAGCACTGGCTATAGACCTCACCCATGCGGGCGTCGGTCGCGGCGACGATGTGGGTTGCCGTAGATTGCTGAGCCAGCGCCTCGAGCGAGGAAACGGCCACCACCGGCCGCACCAGACCGATCGCCAGGCCCTGTGCCAGGCCGCAACCGAGGCGCAGCCCGGTGAACATGCCGGGCCCGCTACCGAAGGCGATGGCGTCGATGTCGCGCACACTGAGTTGCCGCCCCTCGAGCAGGGCACGCAACTTGGCAAGCGCGGTGGTCGACTGGGCCGGCCCCGCCTCCAGGTCTACGCAGTCGATGTCGCCGTGGTCGGCAAGGGCCAGGCTGCCGTGATCGGAGGACGTCTCGATGGCGAGGATTCTCATCGGCACGATTGTAACCGCCAAACCTGCCGCGTCACCCCCGTCACATATCGAAAAACGGGATCAGCGCCGCGGGCGGCCCGCCCCGGCGCGCTCGCGCGTCTCGTAGATATCCCGGTTGGCGCGAATGTCTTCGCGAAGTCGCAGCAACTCTTCGGGACTGATGCTGCGCCGGCGCCCTGCCGAACTGGCCGGCAGATAGCCTTCACCTTCCGTGCCGATCATGCGCTGGATCTCCGCACGGAGGCCGTCCGGATGCTTCGCCGCCGGGGCCCCTTCGACGGTCGCCCCGATTCGGTCTTCGGCGCGGACCTGTCCGCTGACAACCAGTACGACGGAGGCGATTGCTGTAAGGATCGTCTCGCGCAAAAGGGTGCGACGTGGCATTCTCGGCTTCGGCATTCGCTCGCGGGTGCCCATTGGGAGTTGCAAGGTTAGCTGCAAAATCTCCGCGCTGGCGCGATTTGCGTCACGAAAGGTGACGACTTCTGTAAGGGCGTGTAAGGGGTTGGCAACGGGCTTACGAAGCGTTACCCGGCCCTCCCGGCGCCATCGGACAGCCGCTAGAATCGCCGGAAAACAACGACGAGATACCTCATGTCCAAGAATCGCAACCGTGTCCTGATCGTGGACGACGATGCCCGCCTCCGGGAGTTGCTCAATCGTTACCTCAGCGAACAGGGCTTCTCCGTCAAGGCGGTCGCCGACGCTGTCGCAATGGATCGGGCCCTGCACCGGGAGCACTACGATCTGATGGTCCTTGACCTGATGCTGCCGGGCGAGGACGGGCTTGCCATCTGCCGACGCCTGCGAGCCGCCGAGAACACGATCCCGATCGTGATGTTGACGGCGAAAGGCGACGACGTTGACCGTATTGTCGGACTCGAGATGGGCGCCGACGACTATCTGCCCAAGCCATTCAACCCGCGCGAACTGGTCGCCCGGGTCAACGCCGTCCTGCGCCGACAGCCCCAGTTGCCGCCCGGCGCCCCGGCCGCGGACGACGAGGTCATCACCTTCGGCAAGGTCAGCGTCAATCTCGGCACCCGAACCCTGTCCCGCGACGGCGAGGAACTGCCGCTGACGACGGGTGAATTCTCGCTCCTCAAGGTGCTGTTGCAGCATCCACGCCAGCCCCTCTCGAGGGACAAGCTGATGGAACTCGCGCGGGGCCGGGAATACGAAGTGTTCGACCGGGCGATCGATGTCCAGGTGTCACGCCTGCGCAAGCTGGTCGAGGACGATCCGGCCAAGCCGCGCTACATCCAGACCGTATGGGGGTTCGGATACGTCTTCGTCCCGGACGGTGTCAAGAACAGCTGATCCGGCCCGTGGCGCCGCGCCTGCCGAGGCAGACGCGGACGCACCCGGCTGGCACTGGCGGTCGCTCTGGCCACGCACCCTGCTGTGGCAGATCTTCGTCGTCGTCACGATCGTGATGGTGATCTCTTCGGCGGTCTGGTACCAGATCTTCCGCCACTTCGAACAGGAACCGCGCTCGCGCGATCTCGCCCAGATGGTCGTCAGTGTGGTCAACCTGACCCGTACCGCGCTGATCAACGCCGAGGCCTCCCGCCGGCGCGAGTTGCTGATCGATCTCGCTGCCCTCGAGGGCATCCGCATCTACCCCGCAGAGGCGAGCGACGTGCTGACGCCCCTGCCCCAGACGCGCCCGATGTCGCTATTGACCCGGCGCGTACGCAAGAACCTGGGCGAGGGCACACGCTTTGCCGCGTCCTGGGAGGGGCTGGAGGGCTTCTGGGTCAGCTTCCGGCTCGACCCTCAGGACCGGGACGAATTCTGGGTCATGCTGCCTACCGACCGCCTTGTCCGGCCGAGAGCGGTTGACTGGCTCGGCTGGGCCGGCGTTGCCCTCGGCCTCTCCCTGGCGGCGGCCTACGTGATTGTCTCGCGGGTCAACCGCCCCCTGCGCAACATCGCTTCGGCGGCCCGGGCCGTTGGCCGGGGCGAGACGCCGGCGCCGCTCACCGAGGAGGGCCCGGCGGACGTGGCCGAGGTGGCTCGCGCCTTCAACCAGATGGCAGGCGACCTGGCGAGCCTCGACGCGGACCGCCGCCTGATCCTGGCTGGCGTCTCTCACGACCTGCGCACGCCGCTGGCCCGGCTGCGTCTCGGGGTCGAGTTGTCCTCTTCGAGTGACGAGGACCGGGACGCCATGAGTACCGATATCGACGAGATGGACCGGATCATCGGGCAGTTTGTCGATTTCGCGCGGGATGGACAGAGCGAAATCCGGAAGACGGTGGACCTCGCCGAGATGCTGGCCGAACTCGATGGCCACTATGACCGCCTGGGCAAGCCGGTGCGCTTCACGATGCATGAGCCGGTCGAGGTCGCGGGTCGCCCGCTGGGCCTGCGCAGGGCCGTCACCAACCTGATCGACAACGCCCTGCGCTACGCACCGGGTGATGCGCCGGTCGAGGTGGTACTGTCCCGCTCGGCCGATCACGCCCTGATCGAGGTCCTGGACCGTGGCCCAGGCATCCCCGAGGATCAGGTCGAACGCCTGAAGCGCCCATTCACGCGCCTCGAAACCGCTCGAACCGACGTCAAGGGATCCGGCCTCGGCCTGGCGATCGTGGACCGGATCGCCCGCTCCCACGACGGCGGCCTCTCGCTGATGGCGCGCGACGGGGGCGGCCTGCGGGCGGTACTGCGGCTGGCGGCCCGTGCCAAGGCCCCCGACCATCCCAGCAAGATGCCCGTCACGGCCTGACATTCCGGGCGCCAGTCGCGCTTTCCGAGCCCAAGTCCGGATCCCCGATATAATCCCGCACCCATGAAGTTCTTCTTCGACCTGCTGCCCGTCATCCTCTTCTTCGTCGCCTACAAGATTGCCGGCGCCAACGAAGCGGATGCGCTCGAACTCGCCAACGGCGTGCTCGGCGGCGGGATCGTCGCCAGCCAGGCACCGATTCTCATTGCCACGGCGATCGCGATCGTTGCGACAGCCGCGCAGATCGGGTGGGTGTGGTTCCGCCATGGCAAGGTCGAGACCATGCTGTGGGTCAGCCTGGTCATCGTCTCGGTCTTCGGTGGCGCCACCCTGTTCTTCCATGATCCGACCTTCATCAAGTGGAAGCCCACGGCACTCTACTGGCTGTTCGCAGCAACGCTGACCGGCTCTGCCCTGCTTTTCCGGCGCAATCTGATCCGCAAACTGCTGGAAGCCCAGCTCAGCCTGCCCGACGAGGTCTGGGAGCGCCTGAACCTGGCGTGGGCGGGCTTCTTCGCCCTGATGGGCGTCCTCAATCTGGTAGTCGCCTATCAGTTCGAGGAGGCGACCTGGGTGAACTTCAAGCTCTTTGGCGGCATGGGCCTGATGCTGCTGTTCGTGGTGGCGCAGGGCGCCTACCTGTCCCGCTACATGGAGGATGAGAAGACATGATGCTGTATGCCATCGTTGGCGAAGACAAACCCGACTCCCTCGAATCCCGGATGGCGGTGCGCGCCGAACATCTGGCGCGCCTCAATGCCCTCAAGGACGAAGGCCGCCTGCTGATGGCCGGCCCGTTCCCGGCCATCGACTCGCCCGATCCTGGCCCGGCCGGCTTCACCGGCAGCCTGGTGGTCGCCGAGTTCGCCTCTCTGGCCGACGCCGAGGCCTGGGCAGCGGACGATCCGTATACGCGCACCGGCGTCTTCGTGCGCACCATGGTCAAGCCCTACAAGAAGGTTCTGCCTTGAGCGAAGCTACCATCGCGAAGATGCGCGAGCGACTTGCAGCGCTGGCGCCGAGCCGCGTCGAGATTGGTGACGACAGCGCCCTGCATGCCGGTCACGCCGGCGCGCGGGACGGTGGCGGTCACTATCGCCTCACGATCGTCGCGAGCGCCTTCGCCGGCAAGAACACACTCCAGCGCCATCGTATCGTCTATGACGCCCTGGGCGACATGATGCAGAAGGAAATCCACGCACTCGCAATCAAAGCGCTCCCTGAAACCGACTAACCAGAACACATAGACAAGACATCAAGGAATCCCGATGAAACACGTATCCGCAACGCTCGCGCTCGCGCTCGCCACTGCCTTCGGGGGCCAGCTGGCCTCTGCCGCCGACCCGGTCGCCACCGTGAATGGCCAGGCCATTCCCGAGGCTCGCGCCGAAGCGCTGATCAACGAACAGAAAGCCCAGGGCCAGGAGCGCTCGCCTCAGATGGAGAGCGCCGTCAAGGAAGAACTGGTGCGCCGCGAGGTCCTCGCCCAGGAGGCCCGCAAGCTGGGACTCGACAAGAAGGCCGAGATTCAGGCCCAGATGGATCTGGCCCGCCAGGCCATCCTGATCCGTGCCTATCTGCAGGACTTCGTCGCCAAGAACCCGGTCACCGACGCCGATCTCGAGTCCGAGTACAACGCCATCAAGGGCCGCCTTGGCGACAAGGAATACAAGGTCCGCCACATCCTGGTCGAGAAGGAAGACGACGCCAAGGCGATCATCACCAAGCTGCAGACCGGCGAGAAGTTCGAGACCCTGGCCAGCCAGTCCACCGACCCGGGCAGCAAGGACAAGGGGGGCGACCTGGGTTGGGCCAACCCGGGCATGTTCGTCAAGCCGTTCTCGGACGCCATGATGAAGCTCGAAAAGGGCAAGTTCACGGGCGCGCCGGTCAAGAGTGACTTCGGCTACCACGTGATCCTGCTTGAAGACACCCGCGCCCTGCAGGCGCCCCCGTTCGAGCAGGTCAAGGGCCAGCTCTCGCAGCGTCTGCAGCAGCAGAAGGTCGAGAAGCACCTGCTGGAGCTGCGTGGCAAGGCGAAGGTCGAGTAAGCCTCGCGACACCAGAACAGAAACGGGGGCCGCGGCCCCCGTTTCTCTTGCTGGGTCGCCTGGCGGCGATCAGAACTGGTCTTCGCTCAGGTCGAGCGCGCCGCTCGCCCCGTTCACCACCACCTTCGACAGGCCGGCAGCCTGAGCCAGGACGTGGTCGGCATAGAAGCGCGCGGTGACCAGCTTGGCGCGATAGAAGTCGGCATCGCCTTCGCCCGCCGCCAGATGCGCGGCGGCTTTCTGCGCGGCACGGGCCATCTGCCAGCCGCCGGTCACGATACCCATCAGCTTCAGGAACGGCACCGCGCCGACATGGGCGGCCTTGATGTCCTTGCCGAAGGTGTCCACCAGGTAGGTCACGGCGGCCTCGACGGCCGACACGCCCTCGCCGAGCCCCTTGGCGATGACCTTCAGGTTGTCGTCACCGGCCGCCAGGGCGCCGGCGGTCTCCCGCATCTCGCCAATCAGGGCACGCACCGTCACGCCGCCCTCGCGGGCGATCTTGCGACCGATCAGGTCGTTGGCCTGGATCGCCGTGGTGCCCTCGTAGATGGTCGTAATCCGCGCGTCACGCAGGTGCTGCGCCGCGCCGGTTTCCTCGATGAAGCCCATGCCGCCATGGACCTGAACGCCGGTCGAGGCGACGTCGATCGCGTTCTCCGTGCACCAGCCCTTGACGACCGGAATCAGCAGATCCACGAAAGCCTGCTGGCTCGCCCGGACGGACTCGTCCGGGTGACGGTGGGCCTTGTCGTTCGCCGCAGCCACCACATAGGCCAGCGCACGCATGGCCTCGGTGTGGGACTTCATCCACATCAGCATGCGGCGCACGTCCGGGTGGTGGATGATGCTCACCTTGGGCCCGCCGCGCACACCCAGTTCGGTGCCCTGGACCCGCTCCTTCGCATAACCAAGCGCCTGCTGGTAGGCCCGCTCGGCCAGGGCCAGGCCTTCCATGCCCACCGCGAAGCGCGCCTCGTTCATCATCACGAACATGTACTCGAGGCCGCGGTTGGCCTCGCCGACCAGATAACCGGTCGCTCCGCCCTTGTCACCGAAGGCCAGCACGCAGGTCGGGCTCGCATGGATGCCGAGCTTGTGTTCGATCGACACGCAATGCACGTCGTTGCGCTCGCCCGGCGCGCCGTTGGCGTCGAGGACGAACTTGGGGACCACGAACAGGGAGATGCCCTTCACGCCTTCGGGGGCGTCCGGCAGGCGCGCCAGCACCAGGTGCACGATGTTGTCCGTCATGTCGTGCTCACCATAGGTGATGAAGATCTTCTGGCCGAAGACCTTGTAAGAGCCATCCGCCTGGGGCTCGGCCCGCGAGCGCACCGCGGCGAGGTCCGAGCCGGCCTGGGGCTCGGTCAGGTTCATCGTGCCGGTCCACTCGCCGCTGACCATCTTCTCGAGGTAGTTGGCCTTGAGCGCGTCCGAGCCGCACAGGGCCAGCGCCGCGATGGCTCCGTTGGTCAGCATCGGGCACAGGGAGAAGGCCATGTTGGCCGATTTCCACATCTCGATCACCGCGGTGTTGACCAGGTTCGGCAGGCCCTGTCCGCCGTACTCCGGGTCATTGGCGAGGGCAGTCCAGCCGGCCTCCGTGAACTGGCTGTAGGCTTCCTTCCAGCCAGGCGCGGTGCTCACCTCGCCATCGTTCCAGCGGGCGCCGGCCTGGTCACCCGACCAGTTCAGCGGGGCGAGCACGCCATTGGCAAACTTGCCGGCCTCCTCGAGGATCGCATCCACGAGGTCCTCGCTGGCCTCCTCGCAGCCCGGCAGGGCGGCGACCTCGTCAAGGCCGGCCAGTTCTTTCAGCACGAACTGCATGTCGCGGATCGGCGCGTTGTAGTCACTCATTCCTGTTTCTCTCCCGTGTCCTGGCGGTGCCGCTCGGCAACGGCGCTTCGGCCGGCCCGCCTTGTCAGATATCGCCTGTCGTCAAACGTCGTGACCCATTCGGGCCGGAAAACCACCATCAGTGTTGTCGCCATGCCCCCGAGCCAGGCTTCCGAGAAAGCCAGAAGCAGGAAGAATGGCAGGTACTCGTCCAGCAGCACCGCCGCCGGGAAAGCCCCGCCGGCCATCAGCAGGCCGGTCGCTACCAGGCCCACCAGCATCACGCCCGCCCCCGATCCTGCGAAGGCCTGGACGAAGATGTAGACGAAATAGTTCGCGGGCAGGCACCGCTCGCACCAGCGGTGGAGGGCCGCCGTGAATCCGATCGGCACCGCCGCGGTGACCAGCAGGTTGATGCCCAGGGCGCTCCAGTCCAGTTCGCCGTTCAGCGCCGTCGCGACCAGCACTGCCGCCATTGCCAGCAACGCAAGCCACGGGCCGAACATCAGCGTCGCGACGGTCGCGCCTACCAGGTGCAGGTTGAGGCCGTCGCGCACACCGGCGTTCATCGTCCAGAGCAGCCCCAGTACGACGATCGTTCCGAGCCACGCGTGCAGCCGCAGGGGCTCTCGCAGGCGCCCCCATGGCGCGCGGGCGACCGCCCGCCCCACAAGCAGCAGGGCGAGCAGCGCCGCGATCACCAGCCAGGCCTCAGGGAACTGCCGACCGGATAGATTCACGGCGCCGCGACGCGGATCAGAGCGCTGCGGTCAGGGCCGGCACGACCTCGTTCAGGTCGCCGACCAGGCCGTAGTCGGCCACCTGGAAGATCGGCGCTTCCGGATCCTTGTTGATCGCGACGATCACCTTGGAGTCCTTCATGCCGGCCAGGTGCTGGATCGCCCCGGAGATGCCGATCGCCACATACAGCTGCGGCGCGACGATCTTGCCGGTCTGGCCCACCTGGTAGTCGTTGGGCACATAGCCGGCATCCACGGCGGCACGGCTGGCTCCGAGCGCGGCTCCGAGCTTGTCCGCGAGGGGCTCGAGCAACTGGTGATAGTTGTCGCCACTGCCAAGGCCACGACCGCCGGACACGATGGTCCCGGCGGCGCCCAGCTCCGGACGCTCGCTCTTGGTCAACTCGCGCCCGACCAGGCTCGAGACGCCCAGCGCAGGTCCCGCCTGGATCGCCTCGATCGCAGCGGCACCGCCCTCGCCCACCGGCTCGAAGGCGGTGGTGCGGACCGTCACGATCTTGACCGGGTCCGCGCTCTGGACCGTGGCCAGCGCGTTGCCCGCGTAGATCGGGCGGACGAAGGTGTCCGGCCCCTCGACGGCGACGATGTCGGAGATCTGCGCCACGTCGAGCAGGGCCGCGACGCGGGGCAGCATGTTGCGTCCGGCCGACGATGCGGGCGCCAGAATATGGCTGTAGCCGTCTGCGTGGGCCGCCACCAGGGCCGCCACGTCCTCGGCAAGCTGCTCGGCATACTGGGGCGCGTCGGCCACCTTGACCTTGGCAACACCGGCAAGAGCGCCGGCCTGCCTGGCCGCGGATTCGCAGCCGCTCCCTGCCACCAGGACGTGGATCTCACCCCCGATCGCGGCCGCGGCGGCGACCGTGTTCAGCGTGGCCGGCTTGACCGACGCATTGTCGTGTTCAGCAATAACCAGAATCGCCATCTCAGATCACCTTCGCTTCGTTCTTGAGCTTGTCCACCAGCTGGGCCACATCGGCCACCAGGATGCCGGCGCTGCGCTTGGGCGGCTCGACCACCTTGAGCGTCTTGAGGCGGGGCGCGACGTCCACCCCGAGATCGTCGGGCGTGACCGTCTCGAGCGGCTTCTTCTTGGCCTTCATGATGTTGGGCAGCGTGGCGTAGCGCGGCTCGTTGAGGCGCAGGTCGGTGGTGATCACCGCCGGCAGGTTCACCTCGAGGGTCTCGAGGCCGCCATCGATCTCGCGTGTAACGTGGGCCTTGTCGCCATTCACCGCGACCTTCGAGGCGAAGGTGGCCTGCGGCCAGTTCATCAGCGCGGCGAGCATCTGGCCGGTCTGGCCGGCGTCGTCGTCGATCGCCTGCTTGCCCAGCAGGACAATGTTCGGCCCTTCCTTGTCGCACAGGGCGCGCAGCAGCTTGGCCACCGCCAGGGGCTGCAGCTCGGCGTCGGTCTGGACCAGGATGCCCCGGTCCGCGCCGATGGCCAGCGCCGTGCGGATCGTCTCCTGGCACGCCTGGATGCCGCAGGACACGGCGATCACTTCGGTGGCGACACCTGCCTCGCGCAGGCGGACGGCCTCCTCGACGGCGATCTCGTCGAAGGGGTTCATGCTCATCTTGACGTTGGCGATATCGACGCCCGTGCCGTCACCCTTGACGCGCACCTTGACGTTGTAATCGACGACGCGCTTGACCGGAACCAGAATCTTCAAAGCGGCGCTCCTCTCTATGGTGTCTTGAAACAGTCTCCGTCCCGCGATCGGGGTCCTGCACGCATTATGTCACCCACCGTGGGCGGTGACACGTCATGCACCGGACTCCATACCGAGCCGTATGGGCGCGTACGGTAGCGTATGGTGCACTTTTTTGTCAATACTGATGCGTATGGAACGCACTGCACAAAAACCGCGCACCCAGCTCGACCGGGCCGCCTGGGTCGAACAGGCCCTCGAGATCCTCGCCCAGGATGGCGTCGCCGGCCTGCGCGTCGAGGTGCTGGCGAAGAAACTCAAGGTCACCAAGGGCAGCTTCTACTGGCACTTCAAGGACCGCCAGGATCTTCTCGAGGGCGTCCTCGCCGCCTGGCGAGACAGCCGGATCCGCGACATCGCCAAGCAGACCCGGGCGCGGCCGGGCGAGGAGCTGCAGCAGCTCTATCACGTGATCGATGTCTATAGCGCGAGCCGCAGCCGCAAGGGCATGCTGATCGAGCTCGCGGTGCGGGAATGGGCCAAGCGGGATGCCGCGGTATCGACGGTCGTCGAAGAGGTGGATACCCAGCGCCTGAACTTCGCCCGCGACCTCTTCCTCGCCTGCGGGGTGCCGATGCGCGAGGCCTCGAGCCGCTGCATGCTCCTCTACGCCTACGTGTTCGGGATCTCGCTGATGAACTGCGATGGCTTCGGCGAGGACATCGAGGCGCTCAAGGCCGACATCGCAGACCTGATTGCCCGCTCCGTGAACTGAACGGACTCAACGGGTCGCGCGGCAGCGTGGCAGGCAGGCGAGGACGTTGCGGCCGGTCACCTCGACGACATGTTCGAGCGAGTCGCCCCGCAGTTCGGCCAGGACCGTCGCGTAGCGCGCCACGTTGGCCGGCTCGTTGCGCGCCCCCTGCCCCCAGGCCGGGGCCATGTCCGGCGCGTCCGACTCGAGCACGATCGCAGACAGGGGCAACTCGGCAGCCAGGCGCCGAATCCGATGCGACCCGCCGAAGGTCATCGCGCCGCCGAAGCCCAGCTTGAATCCCAACCCGATCAACTGCTCCGCCTGCTGGCGGCTGCCATTGAAGGCATGGGCGATGCCGCCGGGCACCTCGATCCGACGGAGCTGCTTGAGTACGGCGTCCACGGCCCGGCGCACATGCAGCAGCACCGGCAACGCGTGCTGCCGGGCGAGGCGGAGCTGGGCGTCGAACAGCTCGGACTGACGCGCGGGATCGGGGTGGCCCGGATAGAAGTCGAGGCCGATCTCGCCGACGGCGACCACACCTGGATCGCTGAGCCGGGCATCGAGCCGCGCGAGGTCAGCCTCGGGATCGGCTTCTGCCGCGTAGAGCGGATGGATCCCGTAAGCCGCCCGGCAGGCCGGGAAGGCGGCCACCGTCGCGGCCGTGGCGTCGAACAGACCGGCGGCGACGGCCGGCACGACGATCAGTTCGACGCCCGCCGCGGCAGCCCGCCCCGCCACCGCGTCCCGGTCCGGATCGAACTCGGAGGCGTCCAGATGACAGTGGCTGTCGACCAGCACGACGGGGATCGGGGGCTCAGGTCCCCTTGTACTCGGGCTTGCGCTTGGCGATGAAGGCGTCGATGCCCTCGACCGCGTCGTCGGTCATCATGTTGCAGGCCATGACCTCGCCAGCGTACTGGTAGGCCGCGTCCATCCCCATCTCGATCTGGCGGTAGAACATCTCCTTGCCCATCGCGATGGCCTTGGGCGACTTGGCGATGATCGATGCAGCAAGTCGTCCGATCTCCTCGTCGAGCCCTTCGATGGGCACCACCCGATTGACCAGCCCGCGGCGCTGCGCCTCGTGGGCGTCGATGAAATCGCCGGTAACGAGCATCTCGAAGGCTTCCTTGCGGCCCATGTTGCGGGCCAGGCCGACGCTGGGGGTCGAGCAGAAGAGGCCGACGTTGATCCCCGACACGGCGAAGCGGGCGCTCTCCACCGCCACCGCCAGATCGCACATCGACACCAGCTGGCAGCCCGCGGCCGTGGCAATGCCGTGAATGCGGGCGATCACCGGCTGGGGCATCGAGACGATCCGCGTCATGACCTTGGTGCACAGGCGGAACAGGCCCTGATGGAAGGCCTTGGCATGGTTGGCGCGCATCTCCTTCAGGTCGTGGCCGGCGCAGAAGGCCTTGCCGGCGCCGCCGATCACCACCACCCGCACGGCGGGCTCGGCGGCGATGGCGTCGAGGGTGGCGAAGAGCGTCTCGAGCATCTCGCTCGACAGGGAATTGAACTGGTTGGGTCGGTTCAGGGTGAGGTGGGCGATGCCCCCCTCGTCGTGCCGGAGCAGGATGGGCTCGTCGGTTGCCTGGGCAATGGCGCTCATGGTGGTGTCTCCTTCTTTCAGCTCATCATAGCGTCCGCCTGGCGCCTCGGCCAGACGGCAGCGTATGGATTCAGTCGAAGGCGTCGGCCGACTTCGCCTGTTCGCGCAGGACGAACTTCTGGATCTTGCCGGTCGAGGTCTTTGGCAGTTCGGTGAAGCGGAAGCGCTTGGGAATCTTGAAGCCGGCCATGTGCTCGCGGCAGAAGGCTTTCAGTTCGTCCTCGCTCACCGCCGAGCCCTCGCGCAGTTCAACGAAGGCGTAGGGCACCTCGCCCCACTTGTCGTCGGGCGCCGCGACCACCGCCGCGGCGAGCACCGCCGGGTGCTTGTAGAGCGTGTCCTCGACCTCGATCGACGAGATGTTCTCGCCGCCGGAGATGATGATGTCCTTGGACCGATCCTTGATCTTGACGTAGCCGTCCGACTGCAGCACGGCCAGGTCGCCGGTATGGTAGTAGCCGCCGCGGAAGGCCTCCTCGGTGGCCTTCGGGTTCTTCAGGTAGCCCTTCATGACCAGGTTGCCCCGGAACATGATCTCGCCCATGGTCTCGCCATCGCGCGGCACCTCGGCCATCGACGATGGATCCATCACCGTGATCGCCTCCTGGGCGTGGTAGCGCACCCCCTGGCGGCCATTCTTCGTCACCTGCTCGGCCAGCGGCAGGCCGGCCCAGTCGTCGTGCTTGGCGCACACCGACGCCGGCCCGTAGGTTTCGGTCAGGCCATACACGTGGGTGACGTCGAAGCCGATCTTCGCCATGCCCTCGATCACCGCCGCCGGCGGCGGTGCAGCGGCGATCAGGCCCGAGACGGTGTGGTCGATCCCCGCGCGCCACTCGGCCGGCGCGTTGGCCAGCATCGAATGGACGATCGGCGCCCCGCAGTAGTGGGTGACGCCTTCGGCGCGGATCGCCTCGAAGATCAGCTTCGGATCCACCCGCCGCAGGCAGACATTGACGCCGGCATTGGCGGCCATGGTCCACGGGAAGCACCAGCCGTTGCAGTGGAACATCGGCAGGGTCCACAGATAGACCGAGTGGGGCTTCATGCCCCAGCTGACGATGTTCGACATGGCGTTGAGGTAGGCGCCCCGGTGGTGATAGACGACGCCCTTCGGGTTGCCGGTGGTGCCCGAGGTGTAATTGAGCGAGATGGCGTCCCACTCGTCGCCCGGTTGCAGGAAAGGCGCCTCCGGATCGCCCTCGGCGATCAGCGCCTCGTAGTCGAGGCTGCCCAGGCGCTCGCCCGGTCCGCTGTATTCGGGATCGTCCACATCGATCACCAGGATCTCCCGCTCGACCAGGGTGAGTGCCTTGCCCACGATCCGCGAGTATTCCCGGTCGGTGATCAGCACGCGGGCCTCGCCATGGCCGAGGATGAAGGCGACCGTCTCGGCATCGAGGCGGGTGTTGATGGTGTTCAGCACGGCGCCACAGCCCGGAACGCCGAAATGGCACTCGAACATCTCCGGCGTGTTGTTGAGGATCACCGCCACCGTGTCGTTCTTGCCGATGCCGCGCTGGCGCAAGGCGGAGGCCAGCCGGCGCGCACGACGACAGGTTTCGAGCCAGCTCAGGCGGCGTGCACCATGCACCACGGCCGTGCGATCCGGATAGATGGAGGCGGAGCGCTCGAGGAAGGTCAGCGGCGTGAGCGCGACGTAGTTGGCCGCGTTACGGTCGAGGCCGCTGTCGTAGATGGACGGGTTCATGGGGTCTCGTGTCTCCGGTGTGTCAGGTCTGCCTGACGATGGGCGCCGCTTGCACCTGGCCCCTGGCCTGCGCTCGCTCAGGGGCAGCGTTCCGACCCGCCGCTAGCGGCAGAGGTTCCGGCTGTCGATCGGGCCGCCGCGGCTGCGGTCGAGCCGGCCGAGCCACTTCGCGGCGTCGGCGATCAGGGCGTGGCTGGCCTCGCGCAGGGCCTGGGCGCCGCCCGCGGCGTTGGGCGTCGGCGCCGGCACCGACGCGCTCAGGCGGGTTTCTGCCAGAAGCGCATCCGCCCGCGGCGAGATCAGCTGCGCCCGTGCCTCGATCACCCCGCGGCTCTCGTTCGCGGTGTCAAACACCTGGCTGAACTCGTCGAGTTCCACGCGCAGCAGGCAGCCACCGCCGTCGGGCAAGGCCATGTCGTAGGCCCGCCGCATGGCGGTCTGGATCAGTTCGGCCGGCGCGGCCACCCAGCGGTTCTGGGTGTAGGTCAGGCGTCGCTGGTCGACCTGCGCTGCGAAGCGATACTGCATACCCGACGAACCCAGCCAGCTCGGCGCCCGCACCTCGACCAGGCGAAGCGCGATCGCGGGCTGGAAGCTGGCTTCGGCCGGCGCGCCGAAATCGTGCAGCGTGATGGCCTTGGGCAGTGTGCCCACGCCGCCACAGGCAGCCACGAGAATCGCCAATGCGACGGCAGCGACGAAGCGTCTCATTCCTTCGGTTTCTCCTCTTCCGCAGTATCCGTCACCGGCCCTTCGTAACCCGACTCACCCGGGCCAGGGGGCTGGCGACCCCGCCCCAGAAGCAGCATCTGGGGTGCGGCCTCGACCTCGCGGAAAAGGCTCGAGATCTGCCGCGAGGTGTCGGCCAGTTCCTGCAGCAATGCGTTGAGCCGCGGCAGCGTGCCCGTCATCAGGCCCTGCCCCGCGCCATCGAACAGACGATCGAAGTTGCTGGCGGTGCCTTCGAGCTTGGACACCATCTGGCGGAAGTCGCGAATCGCTGGCGTCGCCTCGCGCCCCACCTTCTCGAAATTCTCGAGCACCTGCGGGAGCCGCCCGAGCTGATCCTCGCTGACCGCCTCGCGGATTGCGATCAGGGTCTTCGGGGCCTCGTCGAAGGTGCGCTCGACATTGGCCGACGCTCGCTCGATCCGGTCGAGGGAGCGCTCGACCCGCTTGACGTTCTCCTCGCTGAGGATCTGGGTCAACCGGTTCGACAGGGCGCTGATCTGCTCCAGCGTGTTGAGGACGGCGGAACTTGCCTGGTCGATGAGGCCCGGCTCGAGCTCGATGCGCGGCAAGGCGCCGCCGGGTGCGCTCAGCGGCGTCAGGTCCTCCCCCGCGTCCTCGAGCTGCACGTAGGCGAGCCCGGTGACGCCCTGGTAGCCGAGGCTGGCGGTCGTGCCGCGGGTCACCGGCAGATCGTCCCGCAGGCTGATGCGCACCAGGATCTTGCGTGGATCGGCCGGGTCGATGCCGATCGCCTCGACCTTGCCCGCGTCGATCCCGCGGAAGCGGACCTGTGCCTCCAGGTTCAGCCCGGTGATGTTGCCGCTGCTCTCGAGCAGAAAGCGCTGGACGCGCTCTGTCGGCGCGCCGAACCACCACAGGGCACCCGCCAGGGCGGCCCCGAGGACCAGCATGAAGAGACCGGTGGCGATCGCGTAGGCGCGGTTTTCCATCAGAGGGTCTCCAGTCCGCGGGCCAGCGCCCGCTGGCTGCGTTCGGAGCGGAAAAAGCGGTCGATGAAGGGGTGTTCCACCGTCATGATACGGTCAAGGGTATCGCAAACCAGAATGCGCCTCTCGGCGAGCACGGCGACCCGGCTCGACAGCGCCGCCAGGGTGTCGAGATCGTGGGTCACCAGCACCACGGTCAGCCCGAGCTGCTGCTGCAGGTCCTGGATCAGCCGGACGAACGCGGCGCTCCTGTCCGGATCGAGACCGGCGGTGGGTTCGTCGAGCAGAAGCAACTCGGGCTCGAGGGCCAGCGCCCGGGCCAGGGCCACCCGCTTGATCATCCCGCCCGACAGCTCTGCCGGCATCAGCAGCGCGTGTTCCGGCTGGAGTTCGACCATCGCCAGCTTCAGCATCACCGCGTCGTGCACCTCACGCGCCGACAGGCAGCCCAGCTCCCGCAGCGGGAAAGCCACGTTGTCGAAGACGTTGAAGGCGGAGAAAAGCGCGCCCTGCTGAAACAGCATGCCGTAGCGTCGCCGCCGGCGGGCCTGCTCGGCGCGGCTGCCAGCGTGCAGGTCTTCACCAAACAGGCGCACCTGGCCGGCGGTGGGCGTGAGCAGGCCGACGATCTCGCGCAGCAGCGTGGTCTTGCCGCTGCCCGAGCCGCCCACCAGCGAGATCACCTCCCCGGGCTCGATCGCAAGCTCGATGCCGTCATGCACGACGGTCCGCCCGAAGCGCGTGACGATGCCCACCAGCTCGATCACCGGCGCGCTCATATCGGCACCCCGATGCCCCGCGTGGCGATCGCGAACACGGCGTCCACGAGGATCACCATCGTGATTGCCGACACCACCGACGCGGTGGTGTTGGCCGAGAGACTCTCGGTATTGGGCTTGACCCGGAGGCCGAAATGGCAGGCCACCAGCGCGATCATCATGCCGAACACCACACCCTTGCCGATCGCGATATAGAGGTTGGGCAGCGGGACGGCCTGGGGCAGTGCCTGGAGGAAGAACAGAAAGCCGATGTCGAGCTGCAGGTAGGCGGACACCATGCCCCCGAGGATCGCCACCGCGCTGGCCCACAGCACCAGCAGGGGCATCGCGATGCACAGGGCGATGACCTTCGGCATGACCAGGCGGATATAGCGCGAGATGCCCATCGTGGCGAGGGCGTCGATCTCCTCGGTCACGCGCATGACCCCGAGCTGGGCAGTCATCGCCGAACCGGAGCGGCCGGCAACCAGTACAGACACCAGCACCGGGCCGAGCTCACGGATGATGCCCAGGCCGAGGATGTTCACGATGAAGATGTCGGCGCCGAAGGCCTTGAGCTGCAGCGCGGACAGATACGAGAGCACCACGCCGATCAGGAAGCCCACCAGCGCCGTGACCGGCATCGCGCGCACGCCGGTCTTGTAGAGGTTGGCCGAGATCTCGCGCAGCGGCCACAGGCCGGGCCTGAAGAGGAGGTAGCCGAAATCGATGGCGAGCTGCCCCAGCAGCGCGATGAACTCGATGACATGCCGCGCGAGCCCGATGCCGACCGCTCCGATCGCCGCGATCGGGTCGAGCAGGCTGCCGCGCCGGGGCGTCGGCTCGACGCCGCCGAGCGCCGCCACCCGCGACAGCGTCCGGTCGATGGCCTCGGACACATCGAGGCGCTCGGGGCGCTCCGCCCGCCAGTAGCGCCACAGGAGCTGGGCGCCGAAGTTGTCGAGCCGACCGATCCGGGTGAGATCCCAGTGGGCTGCACCGCTGGCGTCCGCGAGCTGCCGGCGCATCTGCTTGAGCACGGGCTGCAGCGAGCGCAGTGTCCAGTCGCCCGTGAGCGCGACGGCGCCTCCGTCGTTGAGCAGTTGCGGCAGGCGGATTGAGTCGCCGTCGGTCATCGGCTCAGGAGGTCAGGATCCCCACCGGCAGGACGGCCGGCTCCGTGCGCACCGACAGCTTCCGCCCGATGCCCGCCCACTGGGCGCATTCGTCTTCCAGGATCGCCGCGGTCAGGGGCAGCCCCGCCAGCCAGCGCTCGTCGCAGACCAGCTCGTAGCCGCCTTCAGAACTGCGTAGCCGGACCGGTGGCAGGCCACGGTCGTCCCGCGCCCGATGCAGCACCACCGCAAGGCGAAGGCAGAGGATCATCAGCCAGTCCACGCTCTTGGGATCGATGGACGCGACCCGGGCCAGCTTGCCCCGGTGCGCCAGGACGATACGCGCCAGTCGGCCCTGGTCCATGCGCGAAAAGCCCGGCATGTCGGCGTTGGCGAGGATGTAGGCGCTGTGCTTGTGATAGCTCGAGTGAGCGATCGAGATGCCGATCTCGTGCAGCAGCCCTCCCCAGCTGAGGAAGCGCCCGTCCAGATGGTCGGGATCCTCGGCCTCGGGCAGGTTCTCGAGGAACAGGGCGCGGGCCGTGGCACGCACCTGGATCGCCTGGTCGAGGTCGACCTTGTAGCGCTCGATGAAGGCACTGACCGTGGCGTCGCGCAGGTCGTGGTGGTGGTAGCGGCCAAGGAGGTCGTACATCACGCCAAGCCGCAGCGCCCCCTCCGAGAACAGCATCTGCTCGAGGCCGAACTCCCGGAACACCGCACTCATGATCGTGAAGCCCCCCAGCAGCACCGGCAGGCGGTCGTTCTTGGTGCCAGCCAGGTTGAGACGGTCAAGCGAGCCGGCCTTGAGGAGAATCGCGCGCAGCTTCTCGAGCCCCTCGCGCGTGATGGCCCGCTCGCACAATCCGTTCTGCTGGAGGATCTCGATCAGTGCCTTGGCGCTGCCGCTGGAGCCTACCGCCTCCTCCCAGCCCACCTCGCGGTACGAATGGGCGATGAGCTGCAGCTCGCGGCGTGCGGCGATCTCCGCCTCCTTCATGGCCCGCTTCTCGATCCGGCCACCGGGGAAATACCTGAGGCTGAAGGCCACGCAGCCCATATAGAGGGATTCGAGCATCAGCGGCTCGAAGCTCTTGCCGATGATGAACTCGGTGGACCCGCCGCCGATGTCGACGACCAGCTGCTGCTTGTGGGGATCGGGCAGCGTGTGGGCGACGCCGACGTAGATCAGGCGGGCCTCCTCGCGCCCTGCAATGACCTCGATCGGGAAGCCCAGGGCGTGTTCGGCGCGGATCAGGAACTCCGGCGCGTTCTTCGCCACCCGCAGGGTGTTGGTGGCGACCGCACGGACCGCGTCCGGCGAGAATCCGCCGAGGCGCTCGTTGAAGCGCTGCAAGGCCATCAGGGCGCGGCTCTGGGCGTCGTTGTCGAGGAGCTTGTCGGAGGACAGGCCTGCCGCCAGGCGCACCGGCTCCTTGATGCCGTCGAGGGGATAGATCTGATCATTGACGATCCGCCCGACCTGAAGCCGGAAGCTGTTCGAGCCAAGGTCGATCGCCGCGATCAATTCTTGCGTCATGAAACTCCAGGGGCGGGTCGTGTTGCCACCAAACGAACGCGGATTCTACACCCGGCGCCGACCGGACGCGGCTTGCAGCGGCCTGTCATCAAAGTGCAAACTTGATGATCCACCCTCTCCCACCCCGCCAAGCCCGCACCCGCCCATGACCCAAGCTGCCGACAGGATCGCCCCCGAGGAACAGCATTTCATCAACCGGGAGCTGTCCCTGCTGCAGTTCCAGCGTCGCGTCCTCGCCCAGGCCGCCGACCCGACGGTGCCGCTCCTCGAGCGGTTGCGCTTCATCTGCATCGTGTCGAGCAATCTGGACGAGTTCTTCGAGGTGCGGGTCGCCGGCATCAAGGAGCAGATTCGCCTGCTCACCCGGGGCACCGACCGGGACGGCCTCAAGCCGGCCGAACTCGCCGAGCGGGTCAGCCGGGAAGTGCATGACATCATCGCCGAACAGTACGGGCTGCTCAACGAGGTGATCCTGCCGGCCCTCGAGGCCGAGGGCATCCGCTTCCTGCGGCGCTCGGAATGGACGGACGCGCAGCGCAAGTGGATCGCCGACTTCTTCGCCCGCCAAGTGCTGCCGGTGCTGACCCCGATCGGGCTCGATCCGGCCCACCCGTTTCCACGCCTGCTCAACAAGAGCCTGAACTTCGCCGTCGAGCTGGACGGCCGCGACGCCTTCGGCCGCAGCTCCGGCACGGCCATCGTGCAGGCGCCGCGCACCCTGCCGCGGGTCATCCAGCTGCCGACCGACATCACCGGCGTGGACCACGGCTTCGTGTTCCTGTCGTCGATCCTTCACGCCCATGTCGGCGACCTCTTCTCAGGCATGCAGGTCCAGGGCTGCTACCAGTTCCGGGTCACCCGCAACTCGGACCTGTTCGTCGACGAGGAAGAGGTCAAGGACCTGCGCGTGACCCTCAAGGGCGAGCTGCACCAGCGCCACTTCGGCGACGCGGTGCGCCTCGAGGTGGCCGACAACTGTTCCGAGCGGATGATCGCCTTCCTGCTCCACCAGTTCGGCCTCTCCCGGGCCGACCTCTACCAGACGCCGGGGATCGTGAATCTGGTGCGGCTGATCCAGGTCCCCGACCGGGTCAACCGGCCCGACCTGAAGTACCAGTCCTTCGAGCCGGGCCTGCCTCCGGCGCTCGATCGCAAGGGCTCGCTGTTCGAGACCCTGCGCAGGCAGGACGTGCTGCTGCACCACCCGTTCCAGAGCTTCTCGCCGGTGATCGAGCTGATCAAGGCCGCCGCCGACGACCCGCGGGTGGTGGCCATCAAGATGACGGTCTATCGCACCGGAACCGACTCGGTGCTGATGGAGCATCTGGTGCGTGCCGCGCAGAAGGGGACCGAGGTGACGGTGGTGCTGGAGCTCATGGCCCGCTTTGACGAGGAGGCCAACATCGGCTGGGCGGCCAAGCTCGAGGAGGTGGGGGCCCACGTGGTCTACGGGGTGTTCGGCTACAAGACCCACGCCAAGATGCTGATGCTGGTGCGCCGCGAGGAGAGCGGCCTGCGCCGCTATGTGCATCTGGGTACCGGCAACTACCACCCCCGCACCACCCGCTTCTACACCGACTTCGGTCTGATGACGTCCCACGAGGGCATCGGCGAAGACGTGGCGGAGATCTTCAAGCAGCTCACCGGGCTTGGCCAGGCGACCCGGCTGAAGTATCTGTGGCAGGCACCCTTCTCGCTGCATTCGAATGTCGTCGCGGCCATTCATCGCGAGGCCGAAATCGCCGCCTCCGGCGGTCGAGCCCGGATCCTCGCGAAGATGAATGCGCTGCTCGAACCGAAGACCATCGAGGCGCTCTACGCCGCTTCCCAGGCCGGGGTCAGGATCGACCTGATCGTGCGCGGCCCCTGCGCCCTGCGTCCCGGCGTGCCCGGGCTGTCGGAGAACATCCGCGTTCGCTCGATCATCGGCCGCTTCCTGGAACACCACCGGATCTTCCTGTTCCATGCCGGCGGCGAGGACCAGATCTACCTCTCGAGCGCCGACTGGATGGACCGCAACTTCTTCCGCCGCATCGAGACCGCCTTCCCGATCCTTGATCCGAAGCTCAAGCGCCGCGTGATCCGCGAAGGGTTGCGGGTCTATCTGAGCGACAACATGCAGGCCTGGGAGCTTCAGGCCGACGGCACTTACCGCAAGCGCGCGGCGCGCGGCGCCCGCCGCGTTGCCCAGTGGCAGATGCTGGACGACCTCGCCGGCTGAATGGCCAGCGGGGCTCAGGCCCGGGTGGCGTCCAGCACGCCCTCTACCGAACGGATGTGCAGCAGCGCCCGGTTGAGCATCGGCACGCCGGCTACCTCGACCGTGAAGCGCATGTGTGCCTTGCCCGACTTCGAGCGGGTGTTCACCGCGATCACGTTGATCTTCTCGCGCGACAGCACGTCGGAGATGTCCCGCAGCAGGCCCTGGCGGTCCGAGGCCTGGACCATGATGTCCATCGGGTAGATGTAGGGCTTGGTGGTCTCTTCCCGCTCGCCCCACTCGGCGCTGACGACCCGCTCGGGGTGACGCGCCGCGAGGTTCATGTAGTCCCGGCAGTCGATGCGGTGAATCGACACCCCCCGCCCGCGGGTGATGAAGCCCTCGATCGCGTCGGGCGGTGCTGGCCGGCAGCAGCGGCCCAGCGAGGTCATCAGCTTGCCGACCCCCACCACCAGGACCCGGTCGGCGCTGTCCGAGCGTTTCTCCTGGTGCACGACCATTTCGGGCGGCGGCGGCTCGGTCTCGCGCCGGTCGCCGCGGATCGCCACCTGCAGGCTGCGCGCGCCGACGTCGCCGCGACCTACCGCGACGAACAGCGCGTCGGCGCTCTTGAAGCCCAGCCGGGTCGCGATCTCGTCGATGTTGACCTGGCCGTGACCGTCGCGCTGCATCTCCCGCACCACCGCGTTGCGACCGCGGGTGAGGAGTTCCTGCTCTTCGAGGGCGCTGAAGTACTGCTTGATCTTCTGCCGCGCCCGGCCGGTGTGCACATAGCCCTGCAGCACGTTCAGCCAGTCCCGTGATGGACCACCTTCCTTGGCGGTCATGATCTCGAGGGTCTGGCCCGATTCGAGCGGCGTGTTGAGCGACACCAGGTGGCCGTCCACCTTGGCCCCACGGCAGCGGTGACCGACCTCGGTGTGAAGGCGGTAGGCGAAGTCCACCGGCGTGGCGCCCCGCGGCAGGTCGATGACGCGCCCCTGGGGGGTCAGCACGTAGATCGTGTCGTCCAGCGAAGCCTGCTTGAACTGCTCGACCCAGTGGGTCGAGTCCGTGACCTCGTCGCGCCACGACAGCAGGTTGCGCAACAGCGCGATCTTGTCGTCGTAGGCGCTGCCGCCGGGCCCGGAGCCTTCCTTGTAGCGCCAGTGGGCCGCGATGCCGAGCTCCGCGTGACGGTGCATCTCGTGGGTGCGGATCTGCACCTCCAGAGCCCGCCCGTCGCCGGCCCACACCGCCGTATGCAACGACTGGTAGTTATTGCCCTTCGGTTTCAGGATGTAGTCGTCGAACTCCTGCTGGATCGGCGTCCACAGGTGGTGGACGATGCCCAGCACGGCGTAGCAGTCCTTGATGTCATCGACCAGGACCCGCAGCGCCCGCACGTCGTACACCTGGGAGAAGTCCAGCTTCTTGGCCCGCATCTTGTTGTAGATGCTGTAGATGTGCTTGGGGCGGCCATAGATGTCTGCCGTGATGCCGACCTTGGCCAGTTCGCTCTTGAGCCGCTCCATGGCGCTCTCGATGAACTGCTCCCGCTCGGAGCGGCGCTCGTCGAGCATCTTGGCGATGCGCTTGTAGGTGTCCGGCTCGATGAAGCGGAAGGAGAGGTCTTCCATCTCCCACTTGATCTGCCAGATGCCGAGCCGGTTGGCCAGCGGCGCGTAGATCTCGAGGCTCTCGCGCGCCACCTGCTTGCGGGCCTCGCCCGGGAAGTCGGTCAGGTAGCGAAGGGTCTGGGTGCGGGAGGCCAGCCGCAGCAGCACCACGCGGATGTCCTCGACCATCGCCAGCAGCATCTTGCGAAGGGTCTCGGTCTGGGCGCGAATCTCGGCCGGCGTACTGTACTTGCCGGACTGCCGGGTCAGCATGCGAAGGCCATTGAGCTTGCGAAGGCCATGCACCAGGACGCCCACATGTTCGCCGAAACGCCCCGCCACCTCTTCAACGGTACCGCCATCGTGCTGGGGCACCGCGAACAGCACGGCCCCCAGGCGAGCGTCGGCGTCGAGCTTCAGGGAAGCGCTCACCAGCGACATCCCGATCGCGTGGTTCCAGGTCGGCTCACCGGTGCCCAGCACGCTTTCGCCGTAGACCTCGCGGGCGTAGCCGACGGCGTCCTCGATGCGCCGCACGTCGGCCTCGGCCAGCCCCTCGCAGAGCATCGAGAGGCAAGCCTTGTCGTCCGCCGAAGCGAGGGAATGCGTGACCGAAACCATGGCCCGGATTATCCCACAGTGGCGCGAAACCGAAGGTCGAGGATAATCCGGGATCGACCCGGACCCACCATGCCTCGCCTCCTCAGCCACCCCTATCTGCTGCTCACCCTGACGGTGCTCTTCTGGTCCGGCAACATGGTCACCGGGCGTGGCCTGCGCGACGACGTGCCGCCGATCCTGCTCGCCCTGCTTCGCTGGCTGATCGCGCTCGGCCTGACGCTGCCCTTCGCCTGGCGTCGCTACGACCCCGCCCAGCTGGCGACGATGTGCCGCGCCTGGCCGGCGATGCTGCTGCTCGGCCTGCTCGGCGTCGGCGGCTTCAACACCTTCGCCTACCTGGCCCTGCAGGACACCACGGCGACCAACGCCTCGCTCCTCAATTCCTTCATCCCGATCGTCACGGTGGCGCTGTCCTGGCTCTTCCTCGGCAAGCGGCTGAACCGCCCCGAGGCAATCGGTGTCGCCATTTCCCTGTTCGGCGTGCTGCTGATCGTGGCCCACGGCGACATCGACGTGCTGCTCGGCCTGCAGCCCAACCGGGGCGATCTGTGGATGCTGGTGGCGGTGCTGACGTGGGCGCTCTATACGGTCGGTCTGCAGTTCCGGCCGGCCGGCGTCGACCCGATGGTGATGCTGGCCGCCTTCACGCTGATCGGCCTTGCGGCACTGATTCCCGCCGCCGCTGTCGAGTATGTCTCGGGGGCGCGCATGCAGGTCTCCACGGCTTCCCTGCTCGGCGTACTCTACACCGGCGTCTTCCCCGGCTTCCTCGGCTACGTCTTCTACAATCGGGGCGTGGCCGCGGTCGGGCCCAACCGGGGCGCCCTGTTCATCCACCTGATGCCTGCCTTCGGCACCGGGCTGGCGGCCCTGTTCCTGGGCGAACGACCGGGCTGGTTCCACTTCACGGGGATCGCGATGATCTTTGCCGGCATTTATCTCAATACCCGAAGGCGGCCCTGATGTTCCGCTTTCAGGACCTGTTCCGCGGCGCCCGTCAGGATGACCCGATGGTCGAGGCCGACGTCTGGTCGTGGATCGAGTCCGACCTGCCCTTCTTCGAGTTCGTGCCGGAGGAGTTGCGCCCGCGCCTGCGCGCGCTGGCCACCGAGATCCTGCGCTCCAAGGAGTTCCACGGCGCCCACGGTCTCCAGGTGGACGAGCGCATGATGCTATCGATCGCCCTGCAGGCGGCCCTGCTGGTGCTGCGCCTGGGCGCCGATTCCTATCAGGGCTGGGTCGGCATCGTGGTCTATCCGGGCGACTTCGTGATCCCCCGCAGCGTGATGGACGAGGACGGCATCGTGCACGAATACGACGAGCCGGTGCTGGGCGAGGCCTGGGAGGGCGGGCCCGTGCTGCTGTCCTGGTTCCCGCCGGAAACGCGGCCCGACGAACTCAATGTGGTGCTCCACGAGTTCGCCCACAAGCTGGACATGGCCAACGGCGGCGCCGACGGCTTTCCGGTGCTGCCGTCGGATATCGACCGGGCAGCGTGGCGCGATGCTTTCTCCCAGGCCTTCAAGAGTTTCTGCCAGCGCGTCGACAGCGGCGAAGAGACCGCGATCGACCCTTATGCGGCCCAGTCACCGGCGGAGTTCTTCGCGGTCCTTTCCGAGGCTTTCTTCCTGATGCCGCTGCGTCTTCGGGCCGAGTACCCGCGCGTCTATGGCCTGCTCGGCGAGCTCTACGGCATCGACACCGCGGAGGGCGAGGCGGCGATCGTCGCGCGGCGCTGGCGCATGGACCATGGCGCCTGAGGCGCGGCGCCGCCTGCTGATCGTCTATCACACCCAGTCGGGCCACACCGGGCAACTGGCCGACGCGGTCCTCGAGGGCGCCCGCCGCGTGAATGGGGTGTCCCCTGTCCTGCAGCGCGCCTTCGACACCGATGCCGACGACCTGCGCGCTGCTGCCGGCCTGCTCCTGGGCACGCCCGAGAACTTCGGCACCATGTCGGGCGGCCTGAAGGATTTCTTCGACCGGACCTACTACCCGGTCGAGGGCGAGATGGAGGGCATCCCGTACGCGGTCTTCGTCTCGGCCGGCAACGACGGCACCGGCGCCGTGCGGGAAATCGGCCGCATCGCCAACGGCTATGGCTGGCGCTGCATCGCGGATGCGCTGATCGTCCGGGGCGAGGTAACGGAGGCCGATCTGGACGCGGCTCGAGACCTGGGAGAGGCCATGGCGGGCGGGCTCGAGATGGGTATTTTCTGAGTCTTTACAAGGCGTTGCGAGCGACAAGGCGGCATTTCACCCGCGACACGGGTACATGCTGTTGGTATGTCGAAAAACCTTGCCGGATCGCCTCCTGTCTTCTACGGTGGAAGAGCTTGTGCGTGGAAAACGTCGCGTTCGGAATTCCGGCCGCGGCGACGCACGGGCAACAGAAACCTGTCAACTACAGGAGGACGACTGTATGGCCATAACCTGGATTCTGGTTGCCAACGCCAGCCTGGCAAAACTGTATGCGAATCTCGGCCCGAACAAGGGTCTCAAGCTGGTCAAGGAACTGGTCCACCCGGAGAGCCGAAAGAAGAATGCCGACCTGGTCACCGATCGCACGGGCACCGGACACGGCAACGGATCGTATGAGCCCCCCACCGCACCGAAGGAGCACGCTGCCCGCACATTCGCCCACGAAATCGCCCGCGAGTTCTACACCGGCCGCAATGCCAACCGCTTTGCCCGCGCCATCCTGGTCGCCCCGCCCAACTTCATGGGCATGCTGAACTCGACCCTCGATGGCCCGACCGCGCAGCTGGTCTCGGACCGCTTCGAGAAGGACTACACCAAGGCCTCCGAGGCCCAGATCAAACAGCGGCTCGCGTCCTGCATCTTCCTCTGAGGATCGGACAGCGAGACACCAGGGGCGCTTCCGGCGCCCCTTTTTGTTGCGTTCAGCGGATCGTCAGGCGATTGAAAAAGCGGGCGTCCGGCGCGATCTCGGTCAGATCGAGTGCCTCGAAGGGCGGCACCGCCGCATCGTCCGGCGGCGCACCGATGGCGTTGAGATCAACCGCGTAGGGGGTGCCGACAAGCCCCTCACCATCCGCTTCGAGACGATAGTAGACCCCGTTCCACAGCTTGGCGCCGAAGTCCTTCGGCGCCTTGAAGAGGAACAGCAGCGAGTGCTCAAGCCACCGCATGTCGTCCCTCTCGACGATGCCCGGCTGGGGGTACGGGTATGGCACGTGGCAGAAGATCTCCGCCGCCGACTCCAGGCACTTGAACTCCTTCATCGACAGGAAGAAGTCCTTGAAGCGGGCGTGATCCATATGAAGCTCGAAGCGCACGCCGCCGTCCACCGGTTCGAAACGCACCTGGCCGATCGTGACCTGGCTGCCGTCCCGGGCATGCAGCGCAATCTGCTTCTCTCCGGCCATCTCCCACGCTGCCTGCGCACCGGCCGAGAACGTCAGCGCGAGGCCCAGGCCAGCGGTGGCGAGGCATCCTTGTATCGTCATTGGGGCAATCCTCCTGCCCCCACTATAGCGGCTCGATTCGCCTCGAAGCGACGCAGACTCGCGTAGTGCGCCCCCGCCGGGGTGAGGGTCGAGGCCACCAGGTCGAAGCCCGCGCACTGCCATTCGAGCGAGGGCGGCTTCAGCGCCCCGGCGCTTCGCAGTTTGCGCTGGAGGGTGACGTGGGGGCGGAACGCCCTTCGTTCCACGGGCAAATCCAGGCATCGCAGGGTTTGCCGGATCGTCGTCACCAGCCTGGCCAGGCCCGCGGGTGGGTTCAGGCAACCCGCCCACAGCAAGCCCCCCGGACCAGACACCGCAGCAATCGAAGCGCAGCGTGAACGCCTCGCATGGCGCCAGCGCCAGCGCCTCGCCCAGCGCATCCGCCCGTACCGCCGCGACGTCACCGAGGAATGCCAGCGTGAGGTGCAGGTTGCCTGCCGGGACCTGCCGGCCGCCCGAGCAAGGCAGGGCTGCTGCGTAGGCGCGCAGCGCCGCGGCCTCTGCCGGTTGCGGCGTGATCGCCACGAACAGGCGGCGGCTTTCGCCCCGGGGCGAGTCCGCCGGCCCGCGCCCGAGGCTCACCCTGCCGCCAGCAGCAGCACCGCCGCCTGTGCCGCGATGCCCTCCCCGCGGCCAGTGAAGCCCAGCTGCTCGGTGGTCTTGCCCTTGATATTCACCTGGCCCGGCGCGATACCGAGGTCGGCTGCCACGTGGGCGACCATCGCCGGCACATGGGGCAGCAGCTTGGGCGCGCGGGCGATCACCGTGGCGTCCAAATTGCCCACCACGAAGCCCGCCTCGCGTACCGACTGCATGGCCGCCCGCAGCAGGACCCGGCTGTCGGCCCCCTCGAAGCGGGGATCGGTATCGGGGAAATGGCGGCCGATGTCGCCCAGCGCGGCCGCCCCCAGGAGGGCGTCGGTGATCGCGTGGAGCAGCACGTCGGCGTCGGAATGGCCGAGCAGACCGCGCGCAAACGGGATGGTCACGCCACCGATGATCAGCGGCCGGCCGGGCACGAGGGCATGGACGTCGAAGCCCTGGCCAATTCGGAAAGGCAGCGTCATCTCAGTCGCTCCGGTTGGTGAGGATCCACTCGGCCACGTGCAGGTCGAGGGGATAGGTCACCTTGAGGTTGGTCGCGTCCCCTTCCACCAGCCTCGGGCGCAGCCCGGCCGCCTCGATCGCGCTGGCCTCGTCGGTCACCTCCCGCGCCCGCTCGAGGGCCCGGCGCAGCATGATGTAGCGGAACATCTGGGGGGTCTGGGCCTGCCACAGCCGATCCCTGGAGACCGTCTCGAGGCTGTGGCCGTGGCCATCGTCGCGCTTCAGGGTGTCCGCCACCGGGATCGCCAGCAGGCCGCCCACCTCCTCATGGGAGAGGGCGTCGAGCAGCTTGCTGACATGCCACTGGGCGAGGCAGGGACGTGCGGCGTCATGAACCAGCACCCAGTCGGCGTCGGACATCTCGTCGCGGATCGCCCGCAGGCCGTTGAGCACGCTGTCGGCGCGGCTCGGACCGCCACAGAACAGACGCACCAGCTTGGGCTCCAGGTCGCTCCAGTCGTAGCCGTCCCAGGTCCGGTCACCGACGGAGAGCACGACATAGACCCGATCGATCCCCGGCGACGCGCAGAGTGTTTCCAGGGCATGACGGATCAGCGGCTTGCCCATCAGTTCCAGATACTGTTTGGGCGTGCCGCTCTTCATCCGCGAGCCACTGCCCGCAGCCGGCACGAGCGCGACATGGCGCGTTTTCAGGGTGGTTTGCATGGGCGGATTCTACACGCGGCCCGGCGGGGGCTGCGGCCCCCGAAGGCCTATAATTCAAGTGGATTCGCGACCGATGGAGGCGTCATGGCCAGTGCATCGATTCGCCCGGCCGCGGTGGCCGGCATGTTCTATCCGGGTGACCGGCAGCAACTCCAGCGCCAGCTCACGGACCTGCTGTCCGCGCCCGCTCCCGCGCCCGAGCCGTTCGCCGAGGCGCCCCCGAAAGCGCTCGTCGTGCCCCACGCCGGTTATGTCTACTCGGGGCCGATCGCCGCCTCGGCCTACCGCACACTGCAGCCGTGGCGTGACCGTATTCACCGGGTGGTCCTGCTGGGACCGGCTCACCGGGTCGCGGTGCGGGGCGCCGCGCTGCCGGCGGCCCAGACCTTCGATACGCCGCTCGGCCCGGTCGAGCTCGATCTCGACACCTGGCTCACGCTGCAGGCCGTCCCCGGCGTGACGGTCTCGGACCTGGCCCATGCCACCGAGCACGCGCTTGAGGTGCAACTGCCCTTCCTGATGGCCTCGCTCGGGCACTTTCGCATCGTGCCGCTGGTGGTCGGCTACATGCCGCCGGAGCAGGTCGCCGGTCTGCTCGAGGCCGTCTGGGGCGGCCCGGAGACGTTGATCGTGATCAGCACCGACCTGTCCCACTATCTGAGGTACGAGGATGCGCGCGTCGTCGACCGCAACACCTGCGACCGGGTCCTGGCCCTCAGTGGCGACATCGACCCCGAGGAGGCCTGCGGCGCGTCCCCCCTCAACGGCTTCCTGCTGGAGGCTCGCCGCCACCAGCTGAAGCCCCGCTTACTCGACCTGCGCAATTCAGGCGACACCTCCGGCCAGCGCGGTCAGGTGGTTGGCTACGCAAGTTTCACTTTCGACGAGGACATCGATGGCGCAAGACACTGAACGCTCCCTGGGCGATGCCCTGCTGCAGCGGGCCCACTGGGCGATCGAGCAGGCGCTCGGCATCCCGGGTGCCGAGCCCCCGCCCCACCCGGCCTTTGCCGAGCGCGGTGCCTGTTTCGTCACGCTGACCCGCGCGGGAGAACTCAGGGGCTGCATCGGCAGCATCCAGCAACGCCGCGCGCTCGGCGAGGACGTGGCCGACAACGCCGTCGGCGCCGCGCTGCGGGACACCCGCTTCCCGCCGCTGACAGCGGACGAATGGCCGTCGGTGGACCTGGAGGTGTCCCTGCTGTCGCGCCCCGAGTTCCTCGAGTTCAGTAGCGAGGATGACGTACTGACAGCGCTGCGGCCGGGGGTGGACGGCGTGATCTTCTTCGAGGGCTGCCGGCGCTCGACCTTCCTTCCTCAGGTCTGGGCGCAACTGCCCGCGCCGCGCGACTTTCTCGGTCGCCTCAAGGAGAAGGCCGGCCTGCCGGCACAGCACTGGAGCCCCAACGTGATGATCGCGACCTACCAGGTCGAGAAGTTCGGCGACCGTGTCCATGCCCCCTGAGCCCGCTGGGTGCGGCGACCATCCGGCGCGCTACTGGCACCGCCTGGACGACGGCCGCCTGCAGTGCGACCTGTGCCCCCGCGACTGCCGCCTGGCCGACGGCCAACGGGGCGCCTGCTTCGTGCGCATGCGCAGCGGCGACGGCATGGTGCTTACCACCTACGGGCGCAGCTCGGGCTTCTGCATCGACCCGATCGAGAAGAAGCCCCTCAACCATTTCTATCCCGGCACGCCGGTGCTCTCCTTCGGCACCGCCGGCTGCAATCTCGCCTGCAAGTTCTGCCAGAACTGGGACATCTCCAAATCCCGCGATATGGACCGCCTGATGGACCGGGCCTCGCCCGCGGCCATCGCCGCGCTCGCCGCCGAGCACCAGTGCCGCAGCGTCGCCTACACCTACAACGACCCGGTGATCTTCGCGGAGTATGCGATCGATACCGCCGAAGCCTGCCACGCTCTGGGGATCGCCAACGTGGTGGTGACTGCAGGCTACATCCACGCCGGTGCGCGGCGCGACTTCTTTGCGCCGATGGACGCCGCCAACGTGGACCTCAAGGCCTTCACCGAGGACTTCTACTGGAAGCTCACCGGCGCCCACCTGAGGCCGGTGCTCGACACCCTGGTCTGGCTGCGCACCCACTCCCGCGTGTGGATCGAGCTGACCACCCTGCTGATCCCCGGCGCCAACGACGGCGACGAGGAGCTGACCGAGCTGTCGCGCTGGGTGCGAAACGAGCTGGGCGCCGACACGCCGCTCCACTTCACCGCCTTTCACCCGGATTTCCGGCTCACGGACCGGGCTGCAACGCCGCCGGCCACCCTCACCCGCGCCCGCGCCATCGCGCGCGAGGCTGGCCTGCGGCACGTCTATACCGGCAATGTCCATGACCGGGAAGGCGGCACCACCCGCTGCGCTGGCTGTGGCACCCGTCTGATCGAGCGCGACTGGTACCGCATCCTCGCCTACCGGGTGACCGACGACGGCTTCTGCCCCGATTGCCGAGCCCCCCTGGCCGGTCGCTTCACCGCCTATCGGGGCGCTTTCGGCCCCCGTCGGATTCCCCTCAAGCCAAACTGACGGTTTGGCCGATAGAATCGGGGCAACCATGAATCCGGGCTCGCCGTGTACGCCTTTCGCCACACCTCCCTGAGCATCGCCGCCGGTCCTGTCTGGCTCGACGGTCTCTTTGCGCACGCACCGGACGTGCGTGGCATTGTGGTTCTCGTCCAGAACGGCAACATCCTCCACGCCGACCTGCGAGAGATTGTCATCGCCAACCGCCTCGAGACAGCGCGCTTCGCGACCCTCGCGGTGGACCTGCTGACCCGCTACGAAGAACAGCGCGACCCGGACTCCCGCTACAACGTGCCCAGCATGGCCACGCGCCTGCTCGGCGTGCTCGACTGGATCGACCATCAGCCCGGACTCGAAACCCTGCCACTGGGCATCGCTGCCAGCGGCACGCCCTGCGGTGCCGCCGTCCGCGCGACGGCAAAACGCAACGACCGGGTCGGCGCCCTGGTCTGCCGCAGCGGCCGCCCCGATCTGGCAGGCGGCGGCCCGCTCCGCCAGGTCCACTGCCCGGCCCGATTCATCGTCGCGGGCGACGACCCGGGGATCTCCCGCTACCAGCAGCCGGCCTTCGAGCTGGTACCCAGCACCCGTGACTGGCGCGAAGTCGAGGGCGCCGACGAACACTACCGCCGCCCCGGTACGCTCGAGCAGGCCGCGCGACTGACGGTCGAGTGGTTCGAGAGCCACCTGCCCGCGCCCCCACCCCCCGCGGAGATCGTGACGGATGACGCCTGAAAGGCTCTCTGATCCTGTCCTCGCGCGCGAGCGGCTGCTAACGTCGGCATCATGATCGGTTCATTGTCGTCCGCCCTGCCTGCCAGCTACCCGAGCCTCGGCGAAACGCCGCGGGCAGCCGCGCGCGTTGCCCAGGAGCCAGCCATGCCCGGCGGGGAATCCGCCCGGCCGGACTCGGCAAGGCCGATTGGTGGCCAGGACGACGCGAAGACATCCCCACCGCCAATCATGGGCGCGGACAACGACAACGATCGCGACGGCTCGGCCCGCGAGGTGGGCAGCGACGACAAATCCACCCGGGCCGCCGGCGAAACCGAAGAAGCCGGGGAAGAGCAGGGCCTCACCGAAGAAGAGCAGAAGGTCGTCCGCGAACTCGAGGCGCGGGATCGGGAGGTCCGCGCCCACGAAGCCGCCCACATGCGCGCAGGAGGCGATCTGGTGCGCGGCAGCGCGAGCTTCTCCTATCAGCGCGGACCGGACGGGCAACAGTACGCGGTCGGCGGCGAGGTCTCGATCGATACCTCCGCCGGCAGCACGCCGGCCGAGACCATCGCCAAGGCCCAGCGCATTCGCGCCGCTGCCCTGGCTCCGGCCGAGCCGTCCTCGACCGATATGCAGGTCGCCGCCGAGGCCTCCCGAATGGCCGCCCAGGCCCGCGCGGAGCAGGCAGCCGCCAGTCGCGAAAAGGGCGACGACAACCCCTACCAGCCGCGCGTTCGCGCCGAGCGCGGCGCCCTCATCGACCAGTACGCCTGAGCATCTCCGGCCGGCCCACAACGCCACTTGCCGGCCGCCGCTTTGCGAGCCGAGGGCGGGGCAAGGATAATCGTCGCCTTGCCGCCAACCCCCGCCGGACATGCCCCAACACCGCCTTCCCGACCTGCCCGCCGTCGACGCGCTGAAACTGCCCAGGCCCGGTCAGAAGCTCGAGATGCCCGCCCTGTGCGGTGCGTCGGACGCCCTCGCCCTCGCCCGCCTGGCCGCTGCGGGCAAGCGGCTGCTGGTGATCACTGCCAGCCCGACCGATGCGCTGCGCCTGCAGGACGAGATCGCCTGGTTCGCACCGGCCCTCGAGCCCCTCGTCCTGCCCGACTGGGAGACCCTGCCCTACGACAGTTTCTCACCTCACCAGGACCTGGTCTCGGAGCGCCTCGCGACCCTGCACGCCATCTCCACCGGCGCGCCGCCGGTGGTGCTCGTGCCGGCCTCGACCGCCCTCTACCGGATGGCGCCGCCGGCCTACCTGGCGGCCTACACCTTCTTCCTGCAGCAGGGCGAGAAGCTCGACGGTGACGCGCTGCGCAGCCAGATGACCCTGGCCGGCTACGACCACGTCACCCAGGTGGTCCGCCCGGGCGAATACAGCGTGCGCGGCGGCCTGATCGACCTGTTCCCGATGGGCTCGACCCTGCCCTACCGGATCGACCTCTTCGACGACGAGATCGAGAGCATCAAGACCTTCGACCCGGACACCCAGCGCACGGTCTATCCGGTGCGCGAGATCCGGCTCCTGCCGGCGCGGGAGTTCCCCACCGACGACAAGGCCCGCACGGGCTTCCGCCAGCGCTTCCGCGAGGTGATGGAGGGCGACCCGACCCGCGCCGGCATCTACAAGGATGTCTCCAGCGGCATCCTGCCGCCGGGCATCGAGTACTACCTGCCCCTCTTTTTCGAGGAGACCGCGACCCTCTTCGACTATGTCCCGACCGAGGTCACGGTGGTGCTGCACGAGGACGTGGCCGGGGCGGTCGAGGCGTTCTGGCGCGACACCCGCTCGCGCCATGACCTGCTGGCCGGCGACCGCAGCCGCCCGGTGCTGCCGCCCGACACCCTGTTCCTGCCCGAGGAGGCGTTCTTCGTCGAACTCGGCAAGCGGGCGCGGCTGCAGTTGCGTCTGGACAAGGTCACCGCCGAGGCCGCCCGCCCGCTGCCGGACATCTCGGTCGAGCGCAAGGCCACCGACCCGCTGCACCGTCTCAAGGCCATGCTGGCGGCCTTCGACGGCCGCGTCCTGCTGCTGTCGGAGACGGCCGGCCGGCGCGAGACCATGAACGAATATCTGGCCGAGTACGGGCTCAAGCCCGAGCCGGCCCAGGATCTGGCTGCCTTTACCGAGGGCGGCACCCGCCTAGCGCTCGGTGTGGCACCACTGGCGACCGGCTTCCTGCTGCCCGAGGCCGGCCTGGCCTTCGTCACCGAGACCGAGCTCTACGCCGCCACCGCCCGCACCCGCAGCCGCCGCGACGCGGGTCGCAAGGCCACCGCCGAGGGCTGGCTGCGGGATCTCTCCGAGCTGCGCGTCGGTGACCCGGTGGTGCACGCCAGCCACGGCGTCGGGCGCTATCTCGGCCTCACCCACATGGACCTGGGCGAGGGCGACACCGAGTTCCTCCACCTGGAGTACTCGGGTGGCGACAAGCTCTACGTGCCGGTCTCCCAGCTGCACGTCATCACCCGCTACGCCGGCGCCGACCCGGAGGCGGTGGACCTGCACCGGCTCGGCTCAGGCCAGTGGGAGAAGGCCAAGCGCAAGGCCGCCCAGCAGGTGCGCGACACTGCCGCCGAGCTGCTCGCCCTCTACGCCAAGCGCGCCGCCCGCCCGGGCCACCGCTTCGACTTCCTCCAGCACGACCTAGAGGCTTTCGCCGACGGCTTCGGCTTCGAGGAGACGCCGGACCAGAAATCGGCCATCGATGCGGTGGTCGAGGACATGAAGGCCGGCCGGCCGATGGACCGGCTGGTGTGCGGCGACGTCGGCTTCGGCAAGACCGAGGTCGCCCTGCGGGCCGCCTTCGTCGCGGTCTCCGACGGCCGCCAGGTGGCCGTCCTGTGCCCGACCACGCTGCTGGCCGAGCAGCATTACCAGACCTTCGCCGACCGCTTCGCCGACTGGCCGGTACGGG
>JAGRGD010000305.1 GCA_020445665.1 Rhodocyclaceae bacterium | reverse complement strand
GCCAGCGCGTCGCCGGCCGCGATCGCCTGCAGCACCGGCAGCGGCTCGGCCGCGGCCAACGCCGGCGCCAGCTCGGGCAGCAGGCGCGCGAGGGCGCCGCAGTCGCCCAGCACCTGGAACATCCGTAGCGGCTCTGCACTCTCGAGGCCGCGGGCGATCTCCTGCCAGACGCGCTCGGCCACCAGGGCGTCGACTTCGCCGGCGGCCACCATCGCCCGGCACAGGGCGAGGGTCTCGTCGGCGACGCGGAAGTCCGGGAAGCGGGCCGCGAACCGCGCCAGCCGCAGGATGCGGACCGGATCCTCGGCGAAGGCCTCGCTGACGTGGCGCAGCACGCGCTCGGCGATGTCGCGCTGGCCGCCGTGGGGGTCGATCAGCCGGCCGTCCTCGGTGCTGGCGATGGCGTTGATGGTCAGGTCGCGCCGGACCAGGTCGTCTTCCAGGCGCACCGACGGGTCGGTGTGGAAGACGAAGCCGCGGTAACCCGGCGCCGTCTTGCGCTCGGTACGGGCGAGCGCGTACTCCTCGCGGGTCTCGGGGTGCAGGAAGACCGGGAAGTCCTTGCCGACCGGCTTGAAGCCACGCGCCAGCATGTCTTCGGGCGTGGCCCCGACGACGACGAAATCCCGGTCCTTGACCGGCAGGCCGAGCAGGCGGTCGCGGACCGCCCCGCCGACGATGTAGGTCTCCACCCCGCGGCCGCGCTCAGACCTCGCGTTTGCGCGCCGCCATGCCGAAGAACTCGGCCTTGCGGCGGGTCGGCGAGAGGTACAGCGGGGCGATCGTCTCGAGGGGCGTCGGCGCCGCGTCGAAGGGCAGCGGCGGGCCGTCGGCCACGTTGTCCACCTGCAGCGAGCGCAGGTTGTCGCGGGACAGGGGCGCGTTGGGCAGCTTTTCGAGCACCGCCGCCTGCAGCATCGCGACGGGGCCCGGCAGCGGCGCGACGAGGGCCCGGTGGTCGCTGACCTCACCGACGTACTCGATCAGCTCGCCCAGCGTATAGACCTTCGGCCCAGCCGCGTCCCAGGTCTGGCCCACCGCCTCGGGCCACGCCAGGGCGGTGGCCAGCAGTTCGGTGACGTCCTCGACGAAGACCGGCTGCAGGCGCGAGCCGGCCCCGCCGACCGGAAACACCGGGAAGAACTTGAGCAGGCCGGCGAACAGGTTCAGGAAGCGGTCACCCGGCCCGAAGATCACCGACGGCCGGACGATGGTCCACGCCACGTCGGGCTCGCCGGCGCGGATCGCCGCCTCGCCGGCAGCCTTCGAGCGCAGGTAGCCGGAGGGGGCGTCGTCGCCGGCGCCGAGGGCGCTCACATGCACGATGCGGCCGACGCCGTGCTTGCGGCAGGCGGCAACCAGCCGCTGGGGCAGGCGGACGTGGGCCTGCTCGAAGTCCGCCCCGTAGGGCTTGCCCTCGCGGGAGTGGAGGATGCCGACCAGGTTCACCACCGCGTCGACGCCGGCCACCAGCGCGTCGAGGCTCGCGTCGTCATGGACGTCGGCCTCGACCACGTTGGCGTTGGGCAGCAGCAGCAGGTGGCCGGCGCGGCTGCGGCGCCGCGTCGGGATGCGCACCCGGATACCGCGCTCGGCGAGCTTGTTGGCCAGTGACGTGCCGACGAATCCGCTGCCGCCGACGATCAGGACTTCCTCGAGTTTCATGAACTTCTCTCCCTTGCCTTGTTTTACTGTGCGGGCTGGATGGTGCCGAGCCGCCGCGTCAGCGACTGCGGTTTCCCCTCGAACATCGCACCATATACCACCGCGTTGGCCATGACCTTCTTGACATAGCCCCGGGTCTCGTCGAACGGGATCGTCTCGGCGTAGATCGCCCCTTCAAGCGGCCGATCGTCGCGCCAGCGACGCGCCCGGCCCGGGCCGGCGTTGTAGCCGGCGGAGGCGAGCACCGGGTGGCTGTCCAGCCCGTCGAGGATCAGGCGCATGTAGCTGGTGCCGATCTTCACATTGTTCTCGGGCTCGCGCAGCCAGCTCACGCTGAAGCCGCGCACGCCGATCTTGCGGGCCACCCAGCGGCCGGTGGCCGGCATCACCTGCATCAGGCCCTGCGCCCCGGCGCTCGAGCGGGCCGCCGGCACGAAGCGGCTCTCCTGGCGCATCAGGCCGTACACCCACGACAGATCCAGGCCCTGGGCGCGCGCCTCGGGCTCGATCAGCTCGCGATAGGGGGTCAGGTAGCGCAACTCCATGTCCACCGCGGTGTCGGCCTTCTCCGCCGAGTTGATGGCCCGGTCGTAGATACCGGCTTCGGCGGCGACGGCCGCCGCGGCGACGAGGAAAGCGTCGTCCTTGTCCCGCAGCGCCCAGTTCCACTCGCGGATGCCCTCGGTGCGCATGTCGAGCCGGAACAGGGCCAGCGCCCGCTGCAGGCCGGCTTCGGCAGCCACCGCCCGGCGGGCCTGCTGGCGCAGCGAGGGATCCGACCGGGGCGGGACGAAGGGGCGGCCAAGGGCTTCGGCGGCGAGCAGCCCGTAGAAGTCGACGCCATCGGCGATGCGGGCGAACTGATAGACCGCACCGGCCTCGTCGCCCGCCTCACGCAGGGCCCGGCCCAGCCAGTAGACCCAGGCCTCGTCGGCGCGCAGGTGGTCGGGTAGACGGTCGATGGTCTTGCGTACGGCCTTCCAGTCGCCCGCCCGCAGCGCCGCCCGTACGCCCCATTCCTGCTGCTCGTCGCTCATCGGCACCGTTCCGGCGGCGCGATACCAGGCCATCGCCTCGGGCAGGTGCTGCTCCGCCCCCCGCCAGGCGAGCATCGAATAGACGTAGGCGCGCTCCCCCGCCTGAAAGCGGTCGAAGAGGCGCTGGAAGCGTCGGTGGGCATCTGCGGCGTCGCCACGCGCCACGCCAGCGAGGGCCGCCAGGGCCAGTTCGCGTCCGCTGCGGGTGATGGAGAAATTGACCGGCAGGCGGTCCAGGTAGCGTTCGGACTTGTGCACCGCCTCGCGGATCGCCGCGGCCGACGGGGCGTCCTTGCCGAGCCAGGCCGCCATGTCGCGGGCGTCGCTGTCACGCCGTGCCTCCATGGCGCGGCGCATGCGCCACCAGACGTCCTCGGTGGAGACCTTCTTTTCGGCCACCAGCTGAGTCAGCACCGGCTGGCACGCGTCGGTGACGCGGGCATCCCGCGCCCAGATCGCCATCGCCTCGCCGATGGCGCTGCGGTCGCCCATCAGAAGGCGGCCGTTGAGGGCGTGGCAGGTCACGTCCCGGTCCGGCCACTGCAGGCCCCCAAAGCGTGCCACCACGTCGGCCCACTGGCCGTCGTCGGCCATGCGCCGGATCCAGCGCTCGGTCAGCTGTTCGGCCAGGACGGTGCCCTTCTGGGCCCGCAGGAAGCCTTCGAGGGCGGCCCGGTCGGGCGTTTCGTCCTTGCGGGCCAGACGGTTGGTCAGCAGCCAGTACTGGACGTAGGCGTCGAGGGGGTGCGATTCGTGCCGCTGGGCGAGCGCCTCGAGCTGGGCCCGCTTGCCGGTTCGCAAGGCCTCGCGCGCCTCGACGATGCGCTGATCCCCCACCTGGGCGCCTGCTGGCCCCACTGCCAGCAAGCCCGTCAGGACGGCCAGCAGCCTTGCGACTTTCATGCCTTAAGATTCCCCTTCCGTTGCGCTCCGATCATGCTACCCGAGCCCCGCCCGTGCCGCAGCCCACCAACATTGCGATGCAAAAAAAACACCTCCGCGACGCCGCCATCGCCCGCCGGCTCGCCCTGCCGCCGGACCAGCGCGCCGTTGCCGAAGGGCACATCCGCGCCGCACTGGATGCGCTGGTCGCGAGCCTCGATGCGAAGCTGCTCGGCTTCTGCTGGCCCCACCGGGGCGAGCCGGACCTGCGCGACTGGGTGGCCGAGTGGCTGGCCGCGGACACCCGCCGCATCGCGGCTCTGCCGGTCGTCGTGGCACCACGACGACCGATGGTGTTCCGCCGGTGGACAACCGACACCGAGATGGTTCCCGACCGCTACGGCATCCCCCACCCGGCCGCCGGCGCGGTGGTGCATCCGGGGCTGGTGCTGGTGCCGGTGAATGCCTTCGACGCCGACGGTTTCCGCATCGGCTACGGGGGCGGCTACTTCGACCGCACCCTCGCCGCGCTGCAGCCGCCGCCGACGACGATCGGGGTCGGCTTCGACAGCGCACGGGTGGCCGACGCCCACGGCGAGCCGCACGACCGCCCGATGGACTGGGTCGTCACCGAGTCGGGCGCCCGCCGATGCCCCTTTAGCCCGTCAGAGGGCAGGGATCTCGACCGCTAACGGCCGGCAGAGCGTAATGCCGGCGGGCGAGACGTCGGCGCCGAGGGCCAGCACCGCGACGCCGGCGGAAACGGCCCGACGCAGGGCCTCGCCGTAAGCCGGATCGATGTGGTCGGCAGGCTGGACCCGCGCCACGTCGGCGCGTTGCACGCAGAACACCAGCGCCGCCCGCGCGCCGGCCTCGACGCAGCGCTGCATCTCGAGCAGGTGCTTGCGGCCGCGCGCCGTGACCGCGTCGGGGAAGAAGCCGGTCCGCCCCTCGACAGCGGCGGTGACGTTCTTGACCTCGACGTAGCACGGGCGGGCCCCGTCGGCCTCGAGCAGCAAGTCGATGCGGCTGCCTTCGCCGTAGCGGACCTCCGGGCGAATGCGCGGGTAGCCGGCAAGCGCCGGGACCTGCCCCGCCTCGATCGCCTCCCTCACGAGGGCGTTGGCGCGGCCGGTATGCACCCCGACCAGGGCGCCGTCGGCGGTCTCGACCAGTTCCCAGGTCCACGCCAGCTTGCGCGCCGGATTGCGGGCCGGCGACAGCCACACCCGCAGGCCGGGCGCCACGCAGCCCATCATCGAGCCGGTGTTGGGACAGTGGGCCGTGACGACGCCGGACGGGGTGTCCACGTCGGCCAGGAATCGCTGGTAACGCCGGATCAGGCGGCCTTCCAGCAGCGGGTCCTCGAATCGCATGGCTGCGATTGTCGCGGACCCGCGCGGGATTGGCGAGGGGCCCGGGTCAGGCCGGATGGGTCTCGACGAAGTGCTTGAGCACCATCTTCAGGGAGGCCGCACGCCGCAGGTTGCCGCAGTCGCGGGCACAGTCGATGTCGTCGCAGATCATCCGCTTGATGCGTCGCTCGCCCGTTGCGGTGTGGGTGAGATAGTTGCCCAGTTCCAGCGCCACCATCTCGGGAATGTGTTCGTGCTCGGCGATGGCGAGGATTTCGTCTTCGGTGAGTTCGGACAGCTCGATACAGTCTTCGATCGTCAACATGGCAGCCTCCGTTCGGTCCGGTTTGCTCGTGCCTGGCCCGCGCCGCGGGCCGGATGTTCGATCTGTGACGTCTGCGTGAACTACATCACGAAAATGTCATCGGGCTGTTGATCAAGGGCAAATGTCCGGGCTGCCGGTGCGGCGCGACGACCGGCGGGCGATGAACGGCGGCTCATTCGATAACGTGCCCGAAGCGGGACCATCGCACCTCGCCGCCGGGCACTTTCGAGAACCACACCTGCCGCGCGAGACCGACGACATCCCGCAGCGGGACGGTCTCGAAATGGCGGGAGTCCCGGCTGTGCGCGCGGTTGTCGCCGAGGACGAAGACCGCGCCGGGCGGCACCACCCGCTCAATCGAGGCGCCCGCTTCGTCATCGGACCACCGCACCCGCCATGTCCGCCCGTCGATGGTCTCGCTGGCGAGCCCCTGGCCGTCGGGCCCCGCGCCGAGGGGCTGCCCGTTGACGGACACCACGCGCCCGTCGATCCGGACCCGGTCGCCCGGCAGGCCGATGATGCGCTTGATGTAGGACAGCGTGCGGTCGTTCGGATAGGTGAAGATCGCGACATCGCCCCGCTTCACTGCGCGGCCGCAGCCCGGGCAGTTGTAGCGCATGTCCGCGAACAGGATGTCTCCCCGCAGGATGCCGGGCGTCATGCTGTCGGATGGAATGCGCCAGCTCGCCACGTGATGAAGGCGCACGTGGTCGATGGCCAGCGGCAGGACCAGCCCGTTGCAGGCCAGGAAGACGAGGGCGTACACCCCGCCGCTCTGCCAGGCCTGCCGCGGCCGCGTGGCGGCATCGGCGGCGTCGCGCCAGGCATCGACCACCGAGAAACCCCAGATGCCCAGCGACGCGAGCACGCTCGCGGTCAGGGCGGGCAGGGTCAGCGCTGCCGGCAGCCGGACGCCGATCCACGCCAGGGCGGGGACCGACAGCAGGGCGAGCGAGAGAAAGAGCCAGATGGCCCGGTTCGGGCGGCCGTTGTAGAGCTGGCCGAAGCCGGGCAGGACCAGCGACATCAGGGCGGCACGCCAGCGTCGCGAGCTAGGCAGGTTGAGGGTCATCGTTCCGGTCTCCGTATCACAGGGCGGCGGCGGCGCTCCAGGCGCCGATCACGAAGGCAAGCACCTGAACGGCGCCGAGGGCGCCGCCGGCAGCCAGCAGCAGCGGACGCAGCCAGCGCAGCGGCGAAGGCGGGGCCGCAGCCTCCGTCGCGGACACGCGGCGCATCACGCCGGCCACGAAGTCCGCGGGCGGCTCCAGCGGAGCGTCCTCGAGCCATGCGTCGAGGGGGTCAGTCATGGAAGTCCTCCAGTCGTTGTCGGAGCGCCCGCCGGGCGCGGTAGAGGCGCTGCTTCACGGCAGCCTCGCTGCAGCCTTCGATGCGGGCGATCGTGGCCATGTCGAGGTCGCGGAAATAGCTCAGGGCCAGCACGCTGCGGTCGGCGGCCGGCAGCGTGGCCAGGGCCGCGCGCAAGGCAGCACGCCGCTCGGCGAGCCGATGCCGCTCGGCCGGCCCGGGGGCCTCGTCGATGGCTTCGGGAAGGGTGTCGAGGGAGCGCGGCGGGTGGCGGCCGTCCCGGGCGATTCGGTCGAAGGCCAGGTTGCGGGCGATGGTCAGCAGCCAGGTCGCGAAGCCGGCCCGCGCCGGGTCGAAGCGCTCGCGCTGCTGCCAGGTCCGCACGAAGGCTTCCTGGGCCACCTCCTCGCCGTCCCGACGGTCGAGGCCGAGGCGGCCGAGATAGGCGAAGACCGGGTGCTGCCAGCGACGGACCAGGACCTCGAAGGCCTGCGGGTCGCCACGGCGGAAACGGTCGATCAGGGGGTCTGGGGTCATCGTGCGAATCAGCGGGTGTCGATCCGTATACCGCCGAACGCCGTTGCGGTAACACACCCGAAGCGCCATTGCGCAAGATCGATCAAGCGCAGCTGCCTAATATGCCGACAGGCCCCGACGAGACCACCGCCATGAACGACCGCACCGCCCCCACCTCCCGCCGCTACACCGCCTGCCTGGCGCGGGTGATCGACCACCTCCACGCCCACCTCGACGCGGATCTCGGGCTCGAGCGGGTCGCCGAGGTGGCGTGCCTGTCGCCCAGCCACTTCCACCGGCTCTATCGCGCGGTGCTGGGCGAGACGCTGGCCGACACGGTGCGCCGCCTGCGTATCCAGAAGGCTTCCGGGGAGCTGCTCCACACCGACTGGCCGCTGGCGCGCATCGGGCGGCGTGCCGGCTACGGTTCGGAAGCGGCCTTCAACCGGGCCTTCAAACGGGTGGTCGGCATGACGCCGGCTGCCTACCGAACGCGGCGCGAAGCCCTCGTCGCGCCCGTCCCCTTTCCCCCACTGGAGATCGCCGACATGCCTGAAGTCACCGTGATGGACCTCCCGGAAACCACCCCGCTCGCCCTGCCTCACCAGGGCGACTACATGGGCATCGGGCACAGTTTCGAACGCCTCTGCGCCTGGGCCGGCAGTCGCGGCCTGCTCGGCCCGGAGGTGCGCTGCCTCGGCCTGTACTGGGACGACCCGGACGCCACGCCCGCTGCCGAGTTGCGCTCGGCCGCCTGCATCGACGGCCCGGCCGGGGCGGCCGCCGACGGCATCGAGGTGATCCATCTGCCGGCCCGCCGCTATGCCTGCCTCGAACACGTCGGGCCCTACACCGAGCTGCCCGCCTCCTACCGGCTGCTGTATTCGGGCTGGCTGGCGCGCAGCGACGAGGCGCCCGCCGACGCGCCCTGCGTGGAGGTCTATCTGAACGACCCGCGGGAAGTGCCCGCGATCGAACTGCGCACCCGGATCATGGTGCCCCTGGCCTGATCGCACGCATGAAAAGGCCCGCGCTCGGCGGGCCTGATGCGGGCGTGTCGCGGCGCTCAGTTGACCTTGAGCGTGCCGCCCCGGCCGAGGCCGCCCTTGACGTCCTGCGCCTTGTAGTTGCGCAGCGAGATCACCATGTTGTTGTAGGCATCGACGAAGGCGGCGACCGTGGCCTTGCCCTCCGGCGTGCGCTGGAAGCCGCTCAGGCTGCCTGCCGCACCGCCTCCGAAGGCCGACACCGCGGCACCGTAGTTGGTGGCCGTCGAGCTGCCCTCCGAGATGGCGATCTGGACCGCCGAGCGGATGTCGAAGAGGGAGAGAGTCACCACCGAATCCCGCGTCTCGACCGAGCCGGCGAGGCGCCCGATGGTGCTGTTGAGCAGGCCGCCGACCGCCGCGCCGATCTTGCCGGTGGGCGAGTTGTTGATCGCAATGGCCGGCTCCAGGTAGTAGTCGGCGGCGACGCGCTGACCCTTCTCCTGCTTCGAGCCGGCGCGATACTCGCCCGAATTACGCTGGATGTCGGTGATGCGCGACAGGCGGCTGTCGGTGCGCAGGTTGCCGATCGAGGTGATGATGAAGCAGTTGGATTGCTGCACGGCCAGGCGCAGCAGCGGTTCGATGGAGGTGACCTGGGTGGTGCTGCCGAAGCGTCCGTACCAGTCCGCCGCGCGCCCGTCGTCCACGGCGAGCGTGCCGTAGGGCTCCGAGCAGCGCTCGATGCCCGAGGCGTCGGCGCTGGTGCCGCCGGCTGCCGATCCGGACAGCAGGGAGCCACCGCTGCCGGTGGTGACGCAGCCGGACAGCAGCACGCAGCCGGCCAGGGCGGCCAGCAGCTGGGTGGATGGGACGTTCATGTCGATCTTCCTCCTGGGGTCTCTCTCGTGGGTGCCGGGTCAACGCGGCCCGGCGCGCGGGGCGTCAATAGAAATACCAGTAGCCGTGGCGCCAGTAGGCACGATACGGATAGGTGGTGAACCAGTAGCCGTGGAAGACGCCGCGCCAGTGGCCCAGCCAGCGCCGGTAGGCCACATCCGAGCGTTTGGCCTCGCGGGCCTCCTCGAGCAGGTCGGCGGCCTCTTCGTCACCCCGGCTGGCCGCGATGCCGAGCCACTTTTCGGCCGCCTGCGGGTCCGAGCCCATTTCTTCGAGGCCGGTCAGGTAGAAGCGCCCGACCGCCTTCTGGGCCTCGAGGTCGCCGCGTTCGGCGGCGTCGCGCATCCAGCGCAGGGCCTGGTAGCTGTCCTGGCGCACGCCATCGCCGCGATAGAAGCGCAGGCCCAGGTCGTAGGCCGCGCGGGGATCCTTGCGGGCGAGGGTCTCGAGGGCCGCCTGGCGACGCACCGCCTCGGGATCTTCGTCCGCGCGCGGATCGAAGCTCGCGTGGTCTCTCGGGCGGTCGGCACAGCCGCGATCATCACAGATGCGGACCGTGTCCTTCACCGGGGTCTGGACGCAGGCGCTCAGGGCCAGAAGGCTGGCCAGCAGCAGCGGGAACTTCGACATGCGCGGCATGGGGTATGTCTGATGAATGGAGTATAGGGCAGTTGGACCGCTTGTTCGCGACACAGGTCACGCCGGGCTCACTCGGCGAGGTGCACCCGCGCCGCCTCCGACCAGGCCCATTCGAACGCCGGCGTGCCGCGCTCGCTCTGCTCGAAGGCATGCACGACGCAATAGGCGGCCGCGCAGGGCCAGGACAGGGTCAGTTCGAATTCGCTGCCGGCGGAACCGGCACCGAGCTCGTCGACCCGGTGGCGGACGCTGCGACCGGCCAGTTCGCGCGTGGCGCCCGTGCCGGAGAGGGGGTCGGCCGGCTCGAGGCTGATGCGCAGCTCGCGGGGCGTGCGCAGGTCGCCGGCCTCGGTCAGGACGAAACCGGTCTCGGAGCGACTGACGGCAAAACCGTCGGGCTGGCCGGCCACGAGTCCGTTGGCATGGCGAAGCGCGTTGTCGAGGGTCATGGGCGGGTCTCCGGCACAGGATGTGGTGGCAATCGCCATCAGCAGGGCGGCAGTGCATCGTTGCGTCATGGGAAAGCGAGTCCCGATTGCTTGTAGGTGTCGAAGGCGTCGCCGACGAAGTTGCCCCACGCCGGCACGAGGCGATCATCCCATGCCCGCGAGGTGTACTCGGAAGCCAGCGCCCGGACGTTGTCGCGGGGCCAGAAGCGGGAGTGACCGCGGTACGCGGACATGTTGATCGCGGGGTAGGTCCGCTGGGTGCCGGGCAGCCGCGCAATCGGAATCAGCGCAGCCTCGTCGGCCACCCGCCGAATGTAGCGCGCCGTGGCGAAGATATTGAACTCGTCCGATGCCAGCAGCGCGGCGACCCCCCGGTGCCGGAGGGCCTGGCGCGCGGACAGGGTCAGCAGGTCGGCGAACAGGTCACCCCGGATCGCCGTCGAGACGACGACCTGGCCGAGCCCGATCGAGGTGTTGCCCTTGAGCACGCTGACGGCCCCGAGATAGTCCTTGGCGTCTTCCTGGCGAGACTGGTCGCGCTGCTCGGCGAGGATCACCGCCGCAATCAGCTGGGGCTCGAGCTGGTGGATCTGTCCGGCGGCGGCGAGGACGCGCGAGCGCAGCGGCGGCTCGCCCCGGTAGGCGTTGGGAAACAGCGAGCTGATCGGCTGGCGGACCAGGGTGGATGCCTGGGCGAGCTTCTGCTGTGGGCTCAGGCCGGCCAGGTACGCGGGCAGGCTGCCCGGAATCGGATTGCTGTAGCGGGCGACCGTCGCGGCGTCGCCGGTGGCCAGTCGGGCCTGATCCACCAGGCCGATCGACAGGGCTGTCGGATTGGTGCCGGTGGCGCCCACGCCGGTGAACGGCGCCGAGGGATTCGAGGGCGCTGCGGCCGGCGCAGCGGCCGTTCCGGTGCGCGACGAGAAACCCATCGCCCGGGAGGTCCGGCCGAGGTCGCGGCAGATGTCGAAGAATTCGAGCGCCGTGAAACCGGACCACGCGCCGCTGCTCAAGAGCGCCGGATTGCCGGCGCCATGGCGCATCAGGTGTGTGCGGATCCGGGCCGTCGCGCCGGTGGTGTGGCTGGCCAGCGTAGCCACGATGCGGCGCATCGCGTGGGGCGCCCGAACCCGCTCGAAGAGCCGCTGCATGCCGCCCGTGGCGATCAGGTCGAGGGCGGAGGCGTCGATGTCGGGATCGGCGCGCAGCAGGGTGACGACGCGGTCCGAGTCACGCTGGGTGACGGACCAGTCGTCCCAGGCATAGGAGAGGAGGGCGTCGACTTGCTGGCTGGTGGCGGTCATGCGATGGCGGCGGGCAATGGGCGGGGGCGGCCGCCATGGCGATGAGGGGGGCTTGAGGATAGCCGCCCGGCGGCCCGGTCGCGCGACACGACACACCATTTTTGGCGGCGCCACCCGCCCGGTGGCGTGGCCACGAACGCTAGGGTCTGTGGACATTTGTATGGCGGTCGCGCTGTGGTCTGCTGGGTTCGAGGACAAGGCGCGCCGACGCGGCCTGGGTGGCCCCCAGGCAAGGAGGCGTAACGCGGTCAACGGGCCCAGCAG
>JAGRGD010000304.1 GCA_020445665.1 Rhodocyclaceae bacterium | reverse complement strand
CAGCATGTTCATGGTGATCATCCTCGATAGACCCGCTCAAGAAACGAGCAGGCGAGTGAATCACCCTGGTCAATTTTCGGCGCACATCACCCCCGAAAACTGCTCAATTTTCAACGCGCAGCAACACCTTGAAGCCGAGTTCGATCAGCTTCGGGTGGATAGGGATGGTGCGGGGTGTTCCGGTCTTGATGCTCTTCGCGATGTCCTCTCCCGGCTCGGACTCGGTGGTCAGGGTCAGGCGCAGGACGCCCGCAACCTCCTCAATGTCCTCGGCTGGATTGACCTGACAGAGTTCGTTGATCCGTGCCCCGGTGAACAGCCCCAGGAGGGGAAGCCAGTAGTGGGACTGCGTCTTCGGTTCCCCGGCGATCTTGCCCATCTCGGGGCCGAGGAAGAGCCGCTCCAGTTCATGAGGCTTGAAGGCCCGCTGCTTCTCTTCGCCCTCCTGCCGACTGCCGCGATAGGTGATCCCGTCAACGGTCAGGGCAGGGGGGAAGCCTTCGTCAAGGTAGTTGCCTCGTGCCCACGACAGGAAGAGCCGCACGGGGGAGAGGTAGTTGTTCTCGAAGGTCCTCGGCGCCATCACAACGTCGCCGCCCGCCAGATCGCGAAGGGGTACGCCTTCGGGGCGCTGCTTGCCTCCCCGCGCACTGGGTAGCCGCTGGACGATGTCTAGGAAGTCCCGCAGGTCACGTTGCTTGAGTTGGCGGATGTCCCGATCTCCGACGATGGGGATGAACTTGGAGAGGCACGCGATGACCTTCTTCCGCTTGGTAGCCTTGTCCTTCGGGTAGTGAGTGATGTAGTCGGCGATCACCTCGGACACCATGACCGGCCTCTGGGGTGGCTCCGGAGTGGCGACCCCCCTCCCCTTGTCCCGCTGGCTCAGGGCGTTGAGGTGGTGGGCATAGGCTGAGGAGAGTTCATCGAGGAAGGCGGCGTACTCGTTGCTGTCTGGGTCATAGTCAATGTTCTGCTCTTCGAGGAGCCAGATCGCCTCACGGATGAGGAACTCAGGGTGAGTCCCGGAGTGCGCACCTTTGTTCAACCGGTCGATTAGGTCCGAGTATCCGTACTGGTTCTCGTTGCTCTTCCTCGGGATGGTGCCGTCGAACCTGAACCGTTCGTCCTCCTCTAGGCTTTGATGAACCCAGGTGCCGATCAGGTAGGGGAGCCGGTCCTTCGTCAGCCGCGTCTGGTTGCGTAGTTGGTCAAACTTCCGCTGCAGGGCCAGCCATTTCTCGCAGAGGCGTATCTCAGCTTCTCGCCGGTCCTTGGTGCCGAGTGAGAACTGGACAATCTTCGGCCCGTTCCACACCTCTTCGATGTCCTTCGGAACGCGCTTGCGGAGGTAGTAGGTACCGTGATCTGGGTGCCGCCAAGGGGTGGGCATCTTGTCTGACTTCGGCATCGTGTGTGAAGGATGTGTGAAGGTCAGAAATGATAAGCCCCTGACGCCAAGAGAGTTTCTTGAAGATCAGGGGCTTGGGATAGAACTGGTGGTGATGGGCGGAATCGAACCGCCGACCTATGGGTTATGAATCCATCGCTCTAACCGTCTGAGCTACATCACCACGAAGCCCGCAATAATAGCTGCCTCGCCGGTTCAAGGTCAAGGCGCCGGCGATGGCTACGCGTTTTTCGGAGACCCGCTTCACCGTTACCGTGCGTGCGGCGCTATCCTAAGCCTTATCAGAAGCTTGCATTGACTCGGAGCCAACATTGAAAGAACATTCGCGGCTTTTGCGCTGGCGCGGTCCTGTCCGCCGGGCGTTGGTGGGGATCGCCATCGGCGGTTGTGCATGGGTGGTGCCCGTTGCTGCCCAGATCGTTCCCGAAGACGCCCGGGAGGTCCGGATCAATTTTGTCGGCAAGGATCAGGTCTGGGTCAATGATGCGTTGATGCGTCTGTCGCCGGGAGTCCGGATCCGGGATCGCGAGAATATCCTGGTCCTGCCGGGGGATCTCAAGGGACGATACGCGGCGCGCCTGACGACGGATTACAACGGCGAGATCTCGCAGATCTGGCTGGGGCCCCCGCGCCCGGAGCGGATCGGCCCGATTACCCCTTGATTGCTATTTGATGAAGAAACTGTACATCCGCACCTTCGGCTGCCAGATGAACGAGTACGACTCGGACAAGATGGCAGACGTACTGGGTGCGACCGAGGGTCTCGAGAAGACGGACAATCCCGAAGAGGCCGACGTCATCCTGTTCAACACCTGCTCGGTGCGCGAGAAGGCCCAGGAGAAGGTCTTCCATGACCTGGGTCGGGTCAAGCACCTGAAGCAGCGCAATCCGAACCTGATCATTGGCGTGGGCGGCTGCGTTGCGAGCCAGGAAGGCGACGCGATCGTGGCTCGCGCGCCCTATGTGGATCTGGTGTTCGGTCCGCAGACCCTGCATCGCCTGCCGACGCTCATCAACGAGCGCCGCCAGTCGGGTCGCTCCCAGGTGGACATCAGCTTCCCCGAGATCGAGAAGTTCGACAATCTGCCGCCGGCGCGGGTCGAGGGGGCGAGCGCGTTCGTCTCGATCATGGAAGGCTGCAGCAAGTACTGCAGTTTCTGCATCGTGCCCTTCACCCGTGGCGACGAGATCTACCGCCCCCTGGGAGACGTGCTGGCCGAGGTGGCGGGTCTTGTCGAGCAGGGGGTTCGGGAGATCACCCTGCTGGGCCAGAACGTCAATGCCTGGCGGGCACCGATGGCACCGGGCGACAGCGACATGGCCGATTTTGCCTTCCTCCTCGAGTGCGTACATGACATTCCCGGCATCGAGCGCCTGCGCTACACCACCTCGCACCCGCGCGAGATGACGCCGCGCGTCGTCGAAGCCTATACCCGGCTGCCCAAGCTGGTTTCCCACCTCCACCTGCCGGTCCAGGCCGGCTCGGACCGGGTGCTGGCGGCCATGAAGCGGGGCTACACCGCGCTGGAGTACAAGTCGCTGGTGCGCAAGCTGAAGGCCGCGCGGCCGGACCTGTCCCTTTCATCCGACTTTATCGTTGGCTTCCCGGGAGAGACCGAGGCGGACTTCGAGGCGACCATGAAGCTGATTGACGAGGTGGGTTTCGATACCTCCTTCAGCTTCGTGTACAGCGCACGACCGGGAACGCCAGCCGCGGATCTGGCCGATGACACGCCCCAGGCAGTCAAGCTCGCCCGCCTCGCCCGGCTGCAGAAACGCATCGAGGAACAGGCCGGCGCGATCTCGGCGGCAATGGTCGGCTCGACCCAGCGGGTGCTGGTGGAGGGGCCGTCGAAGAAGAATCCGGACGAGCTGGCCGGCCGCACCGACAACAACCGGGTGGTGAACTTTCCCGGGCGGGCGCGTCTGGTGGGCCAGTTTGTCGATGTCACGATCACCTCTGCGCTGCCCCACAGCCTGAGGGGTGAGCTGGTACTGCGGGAGAGCTGATTGGCCAAGCATCTCGAACTCGTCCTGGAACCCCTGGACAACCAGCGCCTCGCCAACCTGTGCGGGGCGCTCGACGAAAACCTGCGCCAGCTCGAAACCGCCTACGACGTGGAGATCGCCCGCCGCGGCGAACGCTTCACGGTGCGCGGCAAGCCGGGCCAGATACAGCAGGCCGGCAAGGCCATCGAGCACTTCTACGAGATCGCCAATGGCGACTTCTCGATCGATGACATCCAGCTGGGCCTGGTGGAACTGGCCAATCGCAGCCAGGCCACGCAGCCGGCGCCGGCCCTGCTGACCCGCAAGTCCGAATTGCACGGTCGAACACCGCGCCAGGTGGAGTACCTGCGCCACATCCAGGACCATGACATCACCTTCGGCATCGGACCGGCCGGTACCGGCAAGACCTATCTGGCCGTGGCCAGCGCGGTCGATGCGTTCGAACGGGAATACGTGGAGCGGATCATCCTGACCCGCCCGGCGGTCGAGGCGGGCGAGCGGCTGGGCTTTCTACCGGGCGACCTGACCCAGAAGGTGGATCCCTACCTGCGCCCCCTCTATGACGCGCTCTACGACCTGATGGGGCTCGAGCGGGTCGGCAAGCTGTTCGAACGCGGGGCGATCGAGATCGCACCGCTGGCGTTCATGCGCGGGCGCACCCTCAACCACGCCTTCATCATCCTCGACGAGGCACAGAACACCACGCCCGAGCAGATGAAGATGTTTCTGACCCGCATCGGCATCGGGGCCAAGGCCGTCGTGACCGGCGACCTGACCCAGGTGGACCTGCCGCGGGGCCAGATCAGCGGCTTGCGCGAGGCGCGCGAGGTGCTGCGCTCGGTCCGCGGCATCGCGATCACCGAGTTTCTGCGCGAGGATGTGGTGCGCCATCCGCTGGTGGCACGGATTGTCGAGGCCTACGAAAATCGCCTGGCGGCCGAGGAGCAGGCCGCCGGGGGAGCGCCGGCGAGGGGCAGCGAGGGCAAGCCCGCCGTCGACAAGGGCAGGCCCTAGCGTGGCGACCCTTCAGCTTTCGGTACAGCGTGCCGTGCCCCGCAGTAAGTCGTCCGGCCTGCCTCGGCGTCCGGACATCCTGCGCTGGGCTCGCGCTGCACTGGCACAGGATGCCGAGGTGTCGGTGCGGCTGGTGGGCGAAGCCGAGGGCAGGGTGCTGAACCGCGACTACCGGGGCAAGGACAAGGCCACCAACGTGCTGTCCTTTGCCTACGGCGAAGGGGAGGACATGCCGCTTCCCGACGGGATGCCGCTGGTGGGCGACCTGGTGCTGTGCGTGCCGGTGGTCGCGGCGGAGGCCGAGGCGCAGGGCAAACCGCTGCTGTGGCACTACGCCCATCTGGTGGTGCATGGTATGCTGCACTTGCAGGGATACGACCATCAGGACGACGGGGAGGCGGCCGAAATGGAAGGCCTGGAGCGGGAAATTCTCGCCCGGCTGGGTGTCCCCGATCCCTATGCCGACCCCATGCAGGAGCACCGTGGTGCCTGAGTGATGCGCCATGGGCAATTTTTGCATTTCATTGCCCATCGCCCATTTCTCACCCACCCGACCAATGGACAGTACCCCCAGTCGACCTAGTTTGCTCGACCGCCTCGGTTCCCTGCTCAACCGGGAGCCGGAAAACCGCGAGGAACTCCTCGCGCTGCTACATTCCTCCTTCGACCGGAACCTGGTCGATTCCGATGCCTTGTCCATCATAGAGGGGGCGCTGCAGGTCTCGGACATGCAGGTCCGGGACGTGATGGTGCCGCGGGCCCAGATGGACGTGGTTCATCAGGACGATCCCATCGACGAGATCGTCGAGTTCGCGATCGAGACGGCCCACTCGCGCTTTCCTGTCGTCGGCGAGGACAAGGACGACGTGGTAGGCGTGCTGCTCGCCAAGGATCTCCTGCGCTTCTTCGCCGGCAAGGAATTCAACCTGCGCGACATGCTGCGACCCGCCGTCTTCGTGCCGGAGTCGAAGCGGCTCAACGTGCTGCTGCGCGAGTTCCGGATCAGCCGCAACCACATGGCGCTGGTGGTGGACGAGTACGGTGGCGTCTGCGGCCTGGTCACGATCGAGGACGTGCTCGAGCAGATCGTCGGCGACATCGAGGACGAGTTCGACTTCGACGAGGCCGAAGACAACATCCGGCTCGACCAGATGGGCCGCTATCGGGTCAAGGCCACCACCGAGATCGAGGATTTCAACGGCGCCTTCGGCACCGACTACCCGGACGACGAGGTCGATACTGCTGGCGGGCTGGTCATCAAGCATCTGGGCCGGCTGCCCAAGCGCGGCGAGGTCATCATGATGGACCGGCTGCGCGTCCAGGTGCTGCGCGCCGACAGCCGCCGGGTCTACACGCTGCTGGTGGAAAAACTGCCCGAACCGGCTGAGCCCGGGACCGAGTAATGGCTTTCCCGCTCGTGCTGGCCGCGGTGGCCGGTTGCGTCACCGTGGGCGCCTTCGCGCCATTCGGGCTGTTTCCGGTGGCGTTCCTGGGGCTCGCGGTGCTGTTCCGGCTGCTCGCCGATGCCCGCGGCGCCGCGGGCGGCTTTGCGATCGGGCTGGCGTGGGGACTCGGCCATTTTCTCGGTGGTGTGTCCTGGCTGTTCGTGGCGCTGAACCGCTACGGGGGCATGCCAGCGCCGGTGGCGGCAGTCGCCATCCTCCTCTTCTGTGCCTACCTGGCCCTTTTTCCGGCGCTGGTCGGCGCGCTCTGGGTGCGACTGCGCCGGCGAGTCGGCTGGCAGGATGTTCTGCTCGGCGGGGCCTTGTGGACGGCCTTCGAGCTGGCGCGCGGCTGGCTACTGACCGGTTTCCCGTGGCTATCGATTGGCTATAGCCAGGTGCCGCCAAGCCCACTGGCGGGCTACGCGCCGTTGGCGGGCGTGTTCGGCGTGGGCTTTCTCGTTGCCCTGTGTGCCGCCGCGCTGGCGCTCGCGCCGTGGCGCCGGGCCTCGCCGGCCGCCGCCATCGGGCTCGTCGTGGCCGTGATGGCGGGTGGCATCGCGCTGCGCGACGAGGCCTGGACGCAGCCGAGCGGCGAGCCGCTGACCGTGTCCCTGATTCAGACCGATATTGAGCAGTCCCTCAAGTGGCGGGCCGATCTGCAGCGCCAGTGGCTTCAGGTCAACCTCGATCTGGTTCGCGAGCATCCGGCGCGGCTGGTGGTGCTGCCCGAAACCGCAATTCCGATGCTGGCAGAGCAATTGCCCCGGGACTATCTGGCGGTTCTCGGTGACGCGGTAGCCGGACTTGGCGGCGATCTCGTCTTCGGAATCTTCGTGCGCGAACCGGACGGCGCCATCCACAACGCGGCGGTCAGCATCGGAGCTGGCCCGGTGCAGCGCTACGCCAAACAGCACCTGGTGCCGTTCGGGGAGTATTCGCCGCCGATGTTTGGCTGGTTCTATGACTGGGCCAGCATTCCGATGTCGGACCAGACCCCGGGCGCGGTTGACCAGGGTGCGTTGCGCTTCGACGACCAGCAGGTGGCGGTCAACATCTGCTACGAGGACGTCTTCGGCGGCGAAATCGCCCGCGCGGCGCGGAGCGCAACGATCCTGCTCAACCTGTCGAATCTGGCCTGGTATGGCGACTCCCTTGCCCAGCCGCAGCATCTGCAGATTGCCCGCATGCGCGCGCTGGAAACCGGCCGGCCGATGCTGCGGTCCACCAACACCGGCATGACCGCCGTGGTGCTGCCGGATGGTCGCGTTGGCGCCCAGCTGCCGGCCTTCGAGCGCGGCGCAATCCGCGCCGAGGTGCAGGGCTATTCCGGGGAGACCCCGTACATGCGCTGGGGCGACCGGCCGGCAGGCTTCGCCGTGCTTGTGGCGGGCTTGCTGGCCCTCATCCGGTGGCGCCGCGCCTGACGCCGCTCGCGTCGGTTCGCAACTTCACGGCCGGCGGAGCATCATACGACCTGACAGAAAAACAGAAAGGGCCTGAACCATCATGAGAAGTTACCCGATCAACAGTTCCAAGGCGCTGGCCCGGCTTATCGCGATGGCCGTCGTGGCCGACGGCGAACTCGACAATTGCGAGATCGACCGCCTGCGTGAGCTGGATGTCTTCTCGATGCTCGGCATCGAGGCGGACGGCTTCTATCAGGTGCTGCTCGAGTTGTGCCGGGATCTGGCGGTCGGCGGTCACGGCGAGCATGTCGCGCTCCTGTCGCCCCACCGGCTCGAACAGCTCGCTGACGAGGTCTCCGATACCAAGCTTCGCAAGCTGACCCTGTCCGCGATGCTGATCACGATCAAGGCCGATGGCACTGTCTCGGAGGGCGAGCAGACCCTCCTGCGCTATCTCCTCGAGCGCTGGGACATCGATCTGGACAGCCTGCGCACCGCCTGAGGCGTCACATTCCCGGTGGGCGAGCCCCGGTGAATGGAAGCCGGGCCTGAAAACACAGTAAAATCGCGGTCTTTACGTTCAACGGGCGGGTCATCCCGCCCGCGCTCCATGACCGCAAGTAAACCGACCTTCCAGCAAGTCATCCAGACGCTCCAGAATTTCTGGGGCGAACATGGCTGCGTCCTGCTTCAGCCCTACGACCTCGAGGTCGGCGCGGGCACCTCCCATACCGCCACCTTCCTGCGCGCCATCGGCCCGGAGCCGTGGAATGCAGCCTACGTGCAGCCGTCCCGCCGACCCAAGGACGGCCGCTATGGCGACAACCCGAATCGGCTTCAGCACTACTACCAGTACCAGGTGGTTCTAAAGCCGTCGCCCCTCAACATCCAGGAACTGTATCTGGACAGCCTGAGGGCCTTGGGCATCGACCCGAAGGTGCATGACGTGCGCTTTGTCGAGGACGACTGGGAGAATCCCACTCTGGGCGCGTGGGGCCTCGGCTGGGAGGTGTGGTTGGACGGCATGGAAGTGACCCAGTTCACCTACTTCCAGCAGGTCGGCGGGCTCGACTGTAAACCGGTTCTGGGCGAGATCACCTACGGTCTCGAGCGGCTGGCCATGTACCTCCAGGGCGTCGAGAACGTCTACGACCTGGTCTGGGCGGTCTATCCGGATGGCACCGAGGTGCGTTACGGCGACGTCTTCCACCAGAACGAGGTGGAGCAATCCACCTACAACTTCGAATACGCCAACGTGGACTTCCTGTTTTCCCTCTTCGGCAACTACGAGTCGGAGGCCAAGCGCCTGATGGAGGCAGGGTTGGCGCTGCCGGCCTACGAGATGGTCCTCAAGGCGGGGCACACCTTCAACCTGCTCGACGCGCGGGGGGCAATCTCGGTGACCGAGCGGGCCGCTTACATCGGACGGATCCGCAACTTGTCCCGCGCCGTGGCCGCGGCCTACTTCGCCTCACGCGAAGCCCTGGGCTTTCCGATGTGTCGCCAGGAGGTCGCGCAATGAGCCAGAAGACACTGCTGGTCGAGCTGCTGACCGAGGAACTGCCGCCCAAGGCGCTGCCGCGACTGGGCGAGACCTTCGGCTCGGTGATTGCGAAAGGCCTCGCTGGGGCCGGCCTGCGCGACGATGCGAGCGCGGTACGTTGCTTTGCCTCGCCGCGGCGTCTGGCCGTGACCGTCGCCGACGTCAACGCCGAAGGGGCACCGAAAACGGTGACCGAGAAACTGATGCCGGTTTCGGTCGGTCTGGATGCAGAAGGCCAGCCCACCGCGGCGCTGCAGAAAAAGATGGCCGCCAAGGGCATCCCGCCGGAAGCCGTGGCGGGTTTCGAGCGCCGGGTCGACGGCAAGGCAGAGTCCCTGTTCTACACCAGCACAGTCGATGGCGCCCGGCTCGACGACATCCTGTCGGACATCGTTCGCGACGCGATCAAGGCGCTGCCCATTCCGAAGGTCATGCGATGGGGTGATGGCGACGCCACGTTCGTGCGACCCGTTCACCTGCTGACCCTGCTTCACGGCGACCGGGTCGTGCCGGGGCGCGTGCTCGACCTGGACGCCGGCCGCCTGACCCGCGGCCACCGATTCATGAGCCGCGGCGAGATGGAAATCGCCACGGCGGACGCCTACGAGCCGACCCTGCTCGCAGAGGGCAAGGTCATGCCCCATTTCGACGAGCGCCGCGCCGAGATCGAGCGTCAGCTGCTCAGCGCGGCGGAGCGGGAGAAAGCGAGCCTGGGCGACTATGCCGATCTGCTCGATGAGGTCGCTGCCCTGGTCGAGCATCCGACCGTCTATGTCGGGCAGTTCGAGGATGAGTTCCTGCGGGTGCCGCAGGAGTGCCTGATCCTGACCATGCGCGCCAACCAGAAGTACTTCCCGCTGTTCGATGCAGACGGCCGGCTGCGCAACCGCTTCCTGATCGTCTCGAACATGCAGGTGTCGGACCCGTCCAACATCGTCCAGGGCAACCAGCGGGTGGTGCGCCCCCGCCTGGCCGACGCGCGCTTCTTCTACGAGCAGGACCGCAAGCAGTCGCTCGAGAGCCGCCTGGAGCGGCTGGCAAAGGTGGTCTACCACAACAAGCTCGGAAGCCAGCTCGAGCGGGTCGGGCGCCTGGAGCGTCTGTCGGGCCGCATCGCCGCGGCGCTGGGTAGCGATGCCGCGCTGGCGGCACGTGCCGCCCGCCTCGCCAAGGCCGACCTGGTCACCGAGATGGTCGGCGAGTTTCCAGAGCTCCAGGGCATCATGGGGCGCTACTATGCCCGTCATGACGGGGAGCCCGAGGTCGTGGCCGAGGCCGTGTCGGCCCACTACCTGCCGCGCTTCGCCGGCGACGCGCTGCCGGAAGGCAATGTCGCCTGTGCCGCCGCGCTGGCGGACAAGCTCGACGCCCTGGTGGGATTCTTCGGCATCGGTCTGGTGCCCACCGGCGACAAGGACCCCTTCGGCTTGCGCCGCGCCGCCCTCGGCGTGCTGCGCATCCTGACCGAGACGCCCCTCCCGCTGGATCTGGAACACCTGGTCGCCGAGACCGCGGGCGGATTCGACGCCGGGCTGCTGACCGAGGCCGACTTTGCGCCGAGGCTCTTCGACTTCATGCTCGAGCGGCTGCGCAACCAGCTGAGGGATGGCGGCGCTCCGGTGGCGGCCATCGACGCGGTGCTGGCCTTGCGGCCGGGCCGGGTCGACCGGGTTCCAGCGCGGCTGAAGGCGGTCGTTTCCTTTCAGCAGCTGCCCGAGGCGGAGGCCCTCGCCGCCGCCAACAAGCGCATCGTCAATATCCTCAAGAAGAATGACGAGCACTTGCCGGAGCCCGATGTCGCGCTGCTTCAGGAAGCCGCCGAGAAGGCCTTGTTCGGCCGGATCGGCGAGGTCGAGCCGCTGGTGCGCTCCCACCTCGCGGCGGGTGACTACACCGAATCGCTGCGGGTGCTGGCGGGCCTGCGTGACAGTGTCGATGCCTTCTTTGCCGACGTCATGGTCAACGTGGAAGAACCGCTCACGCGGCGCAACCGGCTGGCCCTGCTGGCGCGACTGGCCGACCTCATGAACCAAGTGGCGGACCTCTCGAGGCTGTCGTGATCATGCTGGCCGCGCTGCTGCGATACGTGGCGGGCAGTTGCGGGTACGGGGAGGTGGGATGAAGCTGATCATTCTCGACCGGGATGGCGTCATCAACCGCGATTCCGAGCAGTTCATCAAGTCGCCGGACGAGTGGATCCCCATCCCGGGGTCCCTCGAGGCCATTGCCCGCCTCAATGAGTGGGGCTGGCGCGTCGTGCTGGCTTCGAATCAATCCGGCGTTGGCCGCGGGCTGTTCGACATGGACACCCTGAACGGCATCCACGAGAAGATGGTCAAGAGCCTGATGGCGGTCGGCGGGCGGATCGATGCCATCTTCTTCTGCCCCCACGCGGCCGATTCGACCTGCGAGTGTCGCAAGCCGAAGCCGGGCCTGCTGAAGGAGATTGCCGAGCGTTTCAACGTCAATCTCGAAGGCGTGCCCACCGTGGGAGACAGCCTGCGTGACCTCCAGGCGGGCATGGCCGTCGGCTGCAAGCCGTACCTCGTGCTGACCGGTAAGGGCGAGCGCACGCGAGAGGATCCCGAACTGCCCGAGACGGTTGAAGTCTTTGCCGACCTGGCGGCGGTGGTTGATCATCTGACTCTGGGTGGCGAGCCCTCGTGAACCGGCTGCGATCGACCTTGTTTGCGCTGGTGCTCCTGGTGGTAACGCCACCCTTTGCGCTGTTCGCGTTCCTGACCTTTCCCTTCAGGCCGCACACGCGCTACCGCCTGATCACCACCTGGACCGACATCACGATGTGGTTCGTCCGTCATCTGTTGGGGATCCGCTACCGGGTGATCGGGCGCGAGAACCTGCCCGCCGCAGCGTCCGTCATCCTGGCCAAGCACCAGTCGGCATGGGAGACGATGGCACTGCAGCACATCTTTCCGCCGCTGGCCTTCGTATTGAAGAAGGAGCTGCTCAGGGTGCCGTTCTTTGGCTGGGGGCTGGCCCAGATGCCGATCATCTCGATCGATCGGGCAGCCGGAAAGGATGCCCTGGTCCAGGTCGAGGAACAGGGGCGGGCGCTGCTGTCCGAGGGCTTCTGGGTGGTGGTGTTTCCCGAGGGGACACGGGTCGCGCCCGGCGCCAAGCGCCGCTACAAGATCGGCGGGGCTTTCCTCGCGTCCCGCACCGGCGTGCCGGTCGTGCCGGTGGCGCATAACGCCGGCGAGTTCTGGCGCCGCAACGCCTTCGTTAAGTGTCCCGGTGAAGTGGTGGTGAGCATCGGTCCACCGATCGACCCCGCGGGAATGACGCCGGAGCAGGTGAATGCCGCCGCGCAGGCGTGGATCGAGGCCGAGATGCATCGGCTGTTCCCGCACCATTACACCGCCGCGGCCTGATCCGCTATTGACCCGCCCATCAAGCAGCTAACGATTGCAGGCGGCGCTTCCTCCCCCATCATGGGGGGCGGGGAGTTCGCGAAGCACGGCTTCGCGCCCGCGGAGCGGACCGGCTGTGCAAAGCAGTCCTTGGCGGGCGAGGAGGGGGATGGGGTTGAGGCGCGCTACTTCCCTCATCTCCACCTCTGCCCGTCCAATGCCGGCGTTGCACTCCCGGCCCGCTCTGGAGGCGCAAGGCGATGTCTTGCGAAATCCCGCCCTCGCACCCTCGCAGAGGAGGGCGTGAGTGGCCCGCGTGCATGGGATGTGCCGAAAGCGCGGAGCCTGTCGCCGTGTGCTGTCCCGGGTTCAACCCTACAGTCCGGCGCCCGGCCTGGCATGGGCACGACGGTTCGACCCGACCGAACCTCTGCCGCTGGATTCCGCGCCTCGCCTGCACCGGCTGCGCGTCCGCGAGACGGGTGCAACGCGCACCGGCAGAATCGCGCCGGGTCTGCTCTTGAGCGTCCGCGTGAGGAACAGCACAGCGAATCGCGGTCAACGAAAAAGCCCCGTCCGAAGACGGGGCCTTCCTTTCCGCGAAGCGGGAAGGCTTAGGCAGCCTTCTTCGACTTGGCAGCGGTCGTGCCGACGGCCTTGACGGTCGCGTTGGTGGCGGCGGTCACGTTGGCTTCGGCGATCTCGGCAACCTGCTTGGCAGCCTTGGTCATGCTGTCGTAGGCGGAGTTGGCAGCAGCGATGGCCTGCTTGACGGCGGCGACGGCAACGTCGGAACCGGCCGGAGCGGACTTGGCAGCCTTGTCCAGAGCCTCGGCAACGTTCTTGTTGGCTTCGGTCAGCTGGGCCTCGACCATCTTGGAGAGCTCTTCCTGGGTCTGGGTGGCGATCTCGTAGACGTTACGCGAGTAGGCAACGGCCTTCTCAACCATCGGCTGAGCCATGGCGGACTGCAGGGCGACCAGTTCTTGCACGTCCTTGGCGCCCATCAGCGACTTGGCGTTGGCAACGCCGTCTTCCAGCACGGCACGGGCGGTGTTCAGGTTCAGGGCGGTCAGGCGCTCGGCGCTGGCGAAAGCGGCGTTGGCGACGGACAGCAGGGACTCGACGTTGGCCTTGCCGGTGGCGGCGAACTGCTCGGGGGTAACGAACATTTGTGGATCTCCTCGGTACGTGGTTGGTTCGGTTCCAGATCGGGGGCGAACATTTATTGTGCGCCGCGACATAGATCGGATTATAGCCATGCGACGGAGGCTGTCAAGCGTTTTTTTGCGCATTGCACAAATGTCAATCGAGACGGAAATATTGATTCAAAGCAAAGAGTTGGGGAAATCGCGCAGCAATGTTTCGAGGTGTGTTGTTGCGGAAATAAAAAAGGGGCCGCAATCGCGACCCCGCCCGATTTCGGTGCGCCGCAGCGCGCGGCTACTCGTGTCGGAATTTCGGCGGACGCTTGTCGACGAAGGCCGCCATGCCTTCCTTCTGGTCCGAGAGGGCAAACGCGGCGTGGAAGCTGCGCCGCTCGAAGAGAAGGCCTTCCTGCAGGCTCGACTCGAAGGCGCGATTGACCGCCTCCTTGACCATCATGACGGCGGGCAGGGAGAAGCCGGCGATGGTGGTTGCGGCTTCCAGGGTCTCTTCGAGCAGGCGTTCGGCGGGGATCACGCGGGCAACGAGGCCGGCGCGCTCGGCTTCCTCGGCGTCCATCATCCGGGCCGTCAGGCACAGGTCCATGGCCTTGGCCTTGCCGACCGCCCGCGGGAGTCGCTGCGTGCCGCCGGCCCCGGGAAGCACCCCGAGCTTGATCTCGGGCTGACCGAACCGCGCGGTATCCGCCGCAAAGATCATGTCGCACATCATCGCCAGTTCGCAGCCTCCGCCCAGGGCATAGCCTGCGACTGCGGCGATGACGGGCTTGCGGCAGGTCTTGACGCGTTCCCAGTTGCGGGTGATGTAGTCGCCCTTGTAGGCGTCCATGTAGCTGAATCCGGCCATCGCGGTGATGTCGGCCCCGGCAGCGAAGGCCCTGTCGGAGCCGGTGATCACGATCGCTCCGATCCCCTCGTCGGCCTCGAAGCCGTCGAGGGCGTGGCCGACCTCATCCACCAGCGCGTCATTCAGTGCGTTCAGGGCTGTCGGCCGGTCCAGCGTGATCAGTCCGACCCGGGCTCGGGTTTCGACCCGGATGTTCTTGTATTGCATGGTCTGTCTCTCCTCCTCTTCAGTGTTGGCGACCCGATTACGGGGATTTCTCGCCCGCAGTCTCCCTCGGCTGGATGATTGCGCGAACCCGGCCGCCACCGTCGGTGCCCTCGGGGGACTTGCTGTTGGTGACGAGGTAGGTCTCGGTGGCACCATCGTATTCGATGTATTCGCCGCGCACTTCGTCGCCGCCACTCTTGACCTCGGCCTTGCCGACGAGGATGGCCTTGCGAGAGCGGGCGTCGTACTCGATGCGGCTGGCCCGGCCCTCGACGAAGTCGTCACGGCCCTCCCGTCGCTGGCGGATGCTGGCCCTTCCGCCTTCGCCGCCGGAGGCGACGCCTTTCTTGAAACCATCGCCGTCCTGGGTCACGACGAGTTTCTCGCAGCGGATCGCTAGCGAGCCTTGCGACAGCACGACGCCTCCTTCGAAGACATGGACGTTTTTCCGATTGTCGATCGAACCCTTGTTGGCCTCGATGCTCACGGGCTGTTCGCTGTCTCCGCGGGCAGCGCTGGCGGCCAGGGGCACCAGGCAGACGAGGAGCAGGGGGATCAGGCGGGCGAGTGGCGTCATGAGCACCTATCGTGTGAAGTTGGCCGTCACGCCGTCCCCGAGTTCGAGGACCTCGGCCAGGTTGTCGGCTGCGAATCGTCCGGCGAGGAGTTCGTCGCTGCCTTCGGTATAGCGGACTGTCCGGTCGCCTGCGACGCGTTCGGTTTCGGGCCAGATGGTCATGGCCTCGGTCTGCAGTGTCGCAGAGGCGCGCTCGCGGGTAGCATCGCGAAGCATCTGGACTTCACCTTCGAGGCGCACGGACTCGCCATCGGCACTCACCGTGCCGGTTTCCGAGTGGGCCCGGACCGGAGACTCGCCGCCGAGGAAGAGCAGTTCGGGGCGGACGAGGGTCGTCCGCTCCGGGGTGAGGAAGTGGCGCATCTCCTGGGCCGTGAAGACGTACTGGCGTCGCCCCGAGGCATCGAAACGCTGCAGCGTGAAGCGGTCGACGATCATGTCGGGTGCGCTGCCGTCTTCGACTACGGTGGGCACCTCTGGGGGCTCGGAAATGCGCACCAGCCAGGAGGTAGCCCCGGCGACAAGGCCGAGGACGATGAGGGGCGCCCATGTGTCGACGCGGGAGGTGCTCACGGTCGCCGCGTTCCGGCAGGTATGCGCATCAGATCACCTTGGCGCGCATCAGGTCGAGGGTAGTGAGGGCGCCCTCGAGTCGCTGTTCGGTGTCGCAGACGAGCAACTGGCTGATCCGATTCTCTTCCATCAGTGTTGCGGCCTCGACGGCTAGCGCGTCAGCGGTGATGCTGCGGGGGGTGCGGGTCATGGCATCGGCGACGCGGATCCTGCGGATGTCCTCGCCGCGCTCGAAGGTGCGGCGCAGGTCGCCGTCGGTGAAGATGCCGACGACGCGGTTGTCGCTGGCCGTAATCGCGGTCATGCCCATGCCGCCCCGAGTGACCTCGATCAGGGCCTCGGAGAGGGGCGCGTCCTCGGCCACCCGGGGCACCGCCGCGGCGGGGCGCATCACGTCGCGGACATGGGTCAGCAGGCGCCGTCCGAGGCTGCCGCCCGGGTGGGAACGGGCGAAATCGTCGGCGCCGAAGCCGCGGGCGTCGAGGAGTGCCACGGCGAGCGCATCGCCCAGGGCGAGCGCGGCCGTGGTGCTCGCCGTCGGTGCGAGGTTGAGCGGGCAGGCTTCCTCGGCGACGGCCGCGTCGAGGTGCACATCGGCGTCCCGGCTCAACGGCGAAGCCGCGTTGCCGGTCATTGCAATCAGTTTGGCGCCCTGGCGCTTGACCAGCGGCACGATGGTCAGGACCTCTTCGCTGGCCCCTGAATTGGAGATTGCGATCACGACGTCGTCTGGGGTGATCATGCCCAGATCGCCGTGGGCAGCTTCAGCAGCATGGACGAAGTAGGCGGGGGTGCCGGTGCTGGCCAGGGTGGCGGCGAGCTTGCGTCCAACGTGGCCGGTCTTGCCGATCCCGGTGACGATGACCCGGCCGTTGCGATCAAGGATGAGCGCCAACGCGCGCAGGAAGTCGCCGTCGAGCCGGCTGGCCAGGGCGCTGACGGCGCGGGCCTCGATGTCGAGCACGCGACGCGCCAGGGCGAGGCTGTGACCCAGGTCTGGAAGGGATTCGGGCACGGTTTCTCGGCGCGGCGCGCAACGGTTAGACTGTGGCGAATTATACCAGAGGCCCCAAAGCGGCTTTTGCGCGTGCTTTCAGGGATTCCGCCGGGATGATCGACACTCTCGAGGCCGTTCTGCTGCTGCTCGCTGCCGCTGTTGCGGTGGTGGCCCTGTGCCGCAGCGTGAACCTGCCGCCGGTGCTGGGCTATCTGATGCTGGGCGCCGCGCTTGGCCCCCACGCCCTCAACCTCATGGGGGAATCGGAGGGGGCCAGCCACCTGGCTGAGTTCGGCGTGGTGTTCCTGATGTTCTCGATCGGCCTCGAGTTCTCGCTGCCGCGGCTGTTTTCGATGAAGCGGATCGTGTTCGGCCTCGGCGCGGTTCAGGTCATCGGCACCATTGTGGTGGTCGCTGCATTTGGCGGGCTGTATGGCCTGAGCTGGGCGTCGAGCCTCGCGCTGGGCGGCATTCTGGCGACCTCGTCGACCGCCATTCTCTCCAAGCTTCTCGCCGACCGGCTCGAACTCGATTCGAAGCATGGACGCGAGACGATCGGCATCCTGCTGTTCCAGGACATCGCGGTGGTGCCGCTCCTGATCATCCTGCCGGCCCTGTCACGCCCGCCCACGGAACTCGGCATGACCTTGCTGATCGCGGCCGGCAAGGCTGCCGTGATGCTGCTGATCGTGCTGGTCTTCGGCCAGAAGTGGATGCGGGCGTGGTTCTCGCTGGTTGCCCGGCGCAAGTCGGGCGAGCTGTTCATGCTCAACATCCTGCTGATCACCCTCGGCCTGGCGTGGCTCAGCGAGCAGGTGGGCCTCTCGCTGGCGCTGGGCGCCTTTCTGGCAGGCATGCTGATCTCGGAGACCGAGTTCCGCTATGAGGTGGAGGAGGACATCAAGCCCTTCCGCGACGTGCTGCTCGGCCTCTTCTTCGTGACGGTCGGCATGTTCCTCGACTTCCACCTGATTCTCGTCAACCTGATTGGCGTGCTGGCGCTGCTGGTGCTGATGCTGGTGATCAAGTTCGGCGTCATCGTCGGTGCCTCGCGCGCCTTCGGTTCCACCGCGGGTACCGCCATGCGCACCGGCCTGTGGCTCTGCGCCGGCGGCGAGTTCGGCTTCGTCATGATCTCCTCGATCGACGGGGTCGGCGTGCTGCCGCCAGAGATCCTCCAGGTCACGGTTGCTGCGCTGGTGCTGTCGATGCTCGTGGCGCCACTGATCGTTCAGGTCAGCGACAAGCTGGTGATGCGTTTCGTGGCCTCGGAGTGGCTGCTGCGTTCGATGGAGCTGACCCGCGTCGCGGCACAGTCGATGAGCACCCAGGGCCACGTGATCATCTGCGGCTACGGTCGGAGTGGGCAATACCTGGCGCGCTTCATCCATGAGGAGGGGGTCGAGTACGTGGCCCTCGACCTGGACCCGGACCGGGTCCGCGAAGCCGCTGCCGCCGGCGACACCGTGGTCTATGGCGACGCGGCCCGGCGCGAGACGCTCGTCGCGGCGGGCATCAGCCGGGCGTCGGCGATGGTGGTGTCGTTCTCGGGGGTCGATGCGGCGCTGCGCGTGCTGCATCACGCACACAGCCTGCGCCCGGACCTGCCGGTGGTGGTCCGGGCGATCGACGAGGCAGACCTGGACAAGCTCACCCGCGGCGGTGCGGCGGAAGTGGTGCCTGAGGCCTTCGAAGGCAGCATCATGCTGGCCTCCCACGCCCTGGCCCTGATCGGCGTACCGATCAACCGGGTGGTGAGGCGAATTCGCGAGATCCGCAGCCAGCGCTACGAGATGATGCGTGGCTTCTTCCACGGCGCAAGCGACGACGAGGACGGACCGGACGCGCAGCAGGAGCGGCTGCATTCGGTGGTCCTGCCGGAGGGTGCCTATGCGGTCGGCAAGACCATCGCCCAGCTCGACTTCACGCCGGACGCGGTGACGGTGTCGGCCGTCCGGCGGCGCAACATCCGCGGCGTCAGTCCGGGCCCGGAAATGGTCTTCCTGGCAGGAGACACCGTCGTCCTGCGGGGGCGGCCGTCAGACCTGAGCCTCGCCGAACAGCGCCTGATGGCCGGTTAGGGGTGCGACCCCGGCTGGCCGGTTACGTCGGCGATCCGCGGAGCGCGTCAGTAGGAGACACAAACGGTGTGGACGTTGCCGTCGCCTTCGTTGGACGGAGCGAGCGCCGTCGCGTTGCCGCCGGTGGTGCCGGCGCGGACGATGCCGGTGTTGGTGACGCCATCGTCCAGGGCGGCATCGATCTGGCGGGCGAAGCGGGCGTTGATGCGCCCCGAGCAGACGAAGAACGAGCCGGCCATGCCGGTGAACGGCGCCACGCCGGTCACGCCGATCGGACCATTCTCGGCATTTCTCGGGATGTAGTCGGGGTCGCTCAGGACCACGGGGCCGGTGGTCAGGCCCGCCGTGCGCACATGCAGCCAGACGCGGAAGGACTCGTCGGTGTTGGTAGCGGAGTCCCAGGCGCCCTCGATGCGTCCGTTGCCCTGGGCGCCGGCCGGCGTCGTGGCGAGCATGCCGGTGCCCAGATGGGCGTCGGCCTTGGGATCGTCGCCGGGCAGGAAGCGGAAACGGTCCTGAAAGGCGTAGATCATCGTCGACACCGAGCGGAAGTCGTTGATCAGGCTCTTCGCCTTGGCGCTGTTGATGAGCTCCTGGCCCTTCAGCACGCCACCGAGGAGCAGGCCGATGATGACCAGAACGACGGCGATCTCGACCAGGGTGAAGCCGGCTTGGGTGCGTTTCATGGTGGGTTCTCGCAGGCGCCAGGGCGTGGCGCGTGATGTTGTTATATTGTGTAATAAGCAATATCCGTGCGCAGAACTGGATACGGATTCTGGGTGGGGAATCCCAATTTTGCTGTCATCTGTCGAGATTTCGACACTTGCCTGACGATTTTTCGACACCTTGTCGAGGCGTCGACAGGGTGCGCCGGGATGGCGACTCCGTAAAATGGCAGCGGGATGCAGGGTTTGGGCGGCTGGCATGACACGACTGAAGGAACGCGTGGCAGAGTTGATCGAGCGTCGGCAGCTGTTGCTGTCAGCGTCGCTGCTCGTGCTCGTCGCCGGCTTTGCGAGTGGGCCCGCCAGCGAGGCCGGGCGCTACCTGATCCTCGTACACCTGGGCCTGTTTCTGCTGTGGCAGCCGGTCGTCCGCCCCAACTACCGGTTGGGTACGGTGGACCTGATGCTGCTGTTCGCGGTGCTGACCGGCTTCCTGCTGGCCATGTCATCCGGCCTCCTGGCCGCCTGGGTGATGGTCATCACGGCGATGATTGGTGGACGTTCCTTTATCGCGGCGTCGACCGCTGGCCGCTTGCCCTATCTGCTGGCGCTGGGTCTGCTGATGCTGTTCATGGTGCTGGTCCTGCTGCCCGACGTGCTGGACGTACCGGCTGAGGAACTGGCCCAGTTCTCGTTGCTGACCCGCATTGGCCTGCCGCTGATGGCCCTGGCGATTGCCTTCTTTCCGGTGGAGGCGGATTTCGATCCGCGCACGCTCGGTGGCATCGACCTGCTCTCGGCACTGATGATCTTCCTGGTGCTCGCCGTGACCCTGCTCGGGACCCTGGCCCTGATGCAGGTCGAGCAGTTGCCCTATTTCCGGTCCCTCGCCCTGGCGCTGTTCGGCATGGCGTCGGCCCTGTTCGTGCTGGCCTGGGCGTGGCATCCGCGGGTGGGGCACGCTGGACTGGGCATCCAGTTGTCGCGACGCATGCTCTCATCCGGGCTGTCGTTCGAGCATTGGCTGCAGGACCTGTCGCGGCTGGTCGTCGAGCAGCAGGATCCGGACGTCTTTCTGGCGCAGGCCATGCAGGATCTGCAACGCTTTCCCGGCGTGCTGGGCGGCAGCTGGCGCAACGAGAGCGATGCCGTTGCGCAGCGCTTCGGGCGGGAGGGCGGGCACTGCGAGACCTACCACCATGTCGGGCTCGAGGTCACCCTGTCCTTCAGCCGTCGGCCGGTGGAAGGACTCCAGTGGCAGTACAACCTGATGCTGCTGGTGCTTGCGGAGTTCTACCGCGAGAAATGCCAGACCCGTCTGCTGCAGGTGAAGTCCTTCGAGACGGCAGTGCACGAGACCGGCGCGCGACTGACCCACGACGTCAAGAACCTGCTGCAGTCACTGAGCACTCTGTGCTTCGCCGCGGCGCGCCCGGATGCCGACGCGACGGCCCTGCAGCGACTGCTGCGCAGCCAGTTGCCGCAGATCACGGCCCGCCTGGAGAACACGCTGGAGAAGCTCCGGCAGCCCGAGGAGACTTCTCTGACTCAGGTCAATATCGCCGACTGGTGGCAGGAGGCCTGTGCCCGCCATGAGGGCCAGCGGATCCGCTTCCTCGCGGATCTGGGCCCGGCCGATTCCGAGGTGCCTCGGGAGCTCTACGACTCCTGCCTCGACAACCTGCTGCACAACGCGATCGCCAAGCGCCGACTCGAGCCGGGCATTGGCATTCAGGTCGAACTGGACGGCAGCGGGCGGCTTCGGGTATCCGACGCGGGCAGTGCGATACCGCCGGAGCTTGCGAAGGTGTTGTTGCTCCAGCCCGTGCGCTCGGAACAGGGCTTCGGCATGGGCCTGTATCAGGCTTCCCGGCTCGCGCAGCGGGCGGGCTACCGGCTGACGCTGCTCCGCAACGAGCCAGGCGATGTGGTGATCGAACTGTCGCGCCTGTCGTCTCAGCAGGGGCCGAGCAGCCGGCTGATGGTGACAGGGCCTTTGCCCTTGAGCGAGACCACCTCGGGCGAGTCGAAGCGGAAGGACTGAGCGAGCAGTGTCCGGGTACGCGCGTCGCACAGGATGCCGCCGGGTTTGCCCTCCGACGAGAGCCGGCTCGCGATATTGACCGTGTCGCCCCACAGGTCGTAGATGAACTTCTTGCGACCGACCACGCCGGCCACCACCGGGCCGGTGCAGATCCCGATGCGCAGGGCCACTTCGGGGTGCGCATCGCAGGCACGCGCCGCGTCGCCCATGGCGAGCGCCAGGCGGGCTATGGCCGCCGGCGCGTCGCTCTGCCCCTGGCTCAGCCCGCCGGCGACCATGTAGGCGTCGCCAATCGTCTTGATCTTCTCGAGGCCTTGTTCGTCGGCCAGTTCGTCGAAGCGCGAGAACACGCCGTTGAGCATCCGGAAGACCTGCTGGGCGGTCATGTCACCGGCGAGCTGGGTGAAGTTGACGATGTCCGCAAACATCACCGTGACTTCCGGGAATCCGTCCGCAATCGTCTCGTTGCTGTCCTTGAGCCGACGCGCAATCGGCGCCGGCAGGATGTTGAGGAGCAGGCGTTCGGAGCGGGCCTGCTCCTCCAGAAGGTCGGTATGGGCCTGGCGCAGGCGGTCCTCGGCGATGCGCTTCTGCCCGATCGAGAAGCGCAGCAGCGCATAGACGATGATCGAGATGGTGGCGAAGTTCAGCACGAAGAAGACCACCGAGGTGCGGATCGGAATCTGCGCCGCTTCGGGGCTCGCCAGTTCGGCCAGGTAGTAGTCGAAAAAGCCGGTCAGGCCGGTGAGGAACAGGTAGGCGAAGAACCATGGCGTGGACTCCCGCGCACCCATGCATAACGCGGCGCCGATCGGGGCCAGCAATCCCCACAGGATCAGGCCGGAGCCGGTGATGAAGTTGCCGATGCTCCACTGCGCGACGAAGGGAAAGAACAGGAACAGCGCCAGCTGCGTCAGTCGGAACCAGGCGAAGTGACCACTCTTCAGATAGAGGGCCAGATTGGCTGCGAGCAGCAGCTGGAAGGTCAGGGTCAGGGTCGATGAGAGTCGCGGACCCATGCTCCAGTAGATCAGCAGCCACAGGCCGGCGGCGACGCTGACCAAGCCGGTGGCAAACACCAGCAGCGACTTCGACAGGCGCGTGTCGTCGTCGTCGGTCGGGAGGATGCCGGCATTGCGGAGGCGCGCCGAGTAACTCGCGGCCCCGTCGGCCTCGGCGAGGGGGGCCTGGCGCATAGGGGGTGTGTTCACGGGGGAGACCGGATTATACGTGCTGCCGATCCCGGCCGTGCTTGAGCAATCGTTTCCGATGTGCGGCCGCGCCTACGCAGACAGACCCTAGAGCCGGCCGGCGGCCGCCAGGCGGGCGATCAGTTCGGGATGACTGATCCATGCCAGCTGATCGTCGAAAGTCGTCGTCGGGCCGCCCATGCTGTAGATCGCACTGGCACCGGCCTCAAAGCTCGCGTTGTCTCCGTTCGCGGTGCGATCCGGACCGGTCGAATACACCAGCGCCGCGAGTGCCTTGTCGTCCACCATCAGCTGCCCGGTCACCACGTCGCGCACGTCGAGGTCGAGGTCGGGGACTGTCGTGGCCTGGATCGGGGTGCCATCCACTGCAAGAATGGGGACGACCCGGTAGCGCCAGTAGCCCAGCCAGGGATCTCCGGGCGCCAGCCGCGTCACGCCCCAGGCGTCCGTCTGTGGCAGGCCGAGGATCCGCCACGGGAGGTAACCCTCGACAGTCTGGTTGCAGCTGGCGTCGGGCAGCCCATAATCGACCGATGCGGGGTTGGTTTCGTGGGTCGGGCAGGGTAGCGAACCGTGGATGATGGCGTAGCCGATCAGGGCCTCACGAATCGCTTCGAGCTGGCGACCGGTTTCCTGTCGCGTGCGGATTGCCTCGCGGCCGGTGAGCGGGATCAGCAGCATGCTGGCGAGGATGGTTACCACGAGCAGCGTGACGGCCAGTTCGACGAGGGTGAATCCACCCTGCGGGGGGCGCGCATGGCGCGAGGTCAGTTGAGGCATCGGAGGATGTCCGCTTCGGGCGCAGACGGGTTCCAGTCGGTCGGCCCGTCGAAGGTGTGGGGCGCGCTGGTGAGCGCGTCGAGGGTGGCGTCCTCGAAATAGTCGGCCAGCGACGTACCGGGTCGGGTCTGGCCGGTCGTTCGCCGGCCGCCAAACGCCAGGATGGCCCGGCAGGGCGCACCGGCCAGTTCCATGCATTGAGGGATCACGCCGGCACCGTTCGGCGCGCAGCGCAGATAGTGGTACATGGCCTGCCAGTCGAGATACCGGCGGGCCATGTCCTCTGCGTCCACCGGGCCGACCGGGCCGATGAAACCGGTGTCGCCGGTCGGCAGAGCTTCGCCGTTCGGGCCAGGCAGGGGAATGGCCAGATGGTTGGCCGCGATGGCATCGGTGATCGTGCCCAGGTAGGGGCCGAAGGTACTCATCCGTGACGCTCGGTCGTAGATATCGTCGATCGTGATCCACGCCACCACGTCGTTGTTGGTCGCGGATCGGGGGTCCCCTTGCTGGATCGTGAGCATCGCTGGCGTGGCCATCGCGGGCGTGCCTTCGAGGTACGCGGTGCGCTCGCCGGCCGCTGCGCTGCCCGACCCGCAGACCGCCGTGCCGACCCCGCGGATCTGGCCCGCGAGGGGCTTGCCCGGGGCAATCAGGACGGCCACCGCCCGGTTCGGTGCGCCGCCCAGCAGGTCCGCGCCGGTGAGTCCGGTCAGGGTGAATTGACCCGGCGTGTCCCAGTTGAGGGAGGCGTCGCTGGCGAGGTTGTTCTTGATACGGCCGGCCACTGCATACCACAGGCACTCCCCGTCGCCGTCCAGGATGCGCGGCAGGGACAGCGTGCGGTAGGGCAGGCGGCCGAGGGAGGCCTCGTCCCTGCCGTCGCAGGCCCCGTCGGCGCTGCCATCGCCGTTGGCATCCGGGCAGGGCAGCAATCCGAGGCGCGGGTTGGTGGCGGCGTGGGTCAGGTCGTAGGTGATGGCGTGGGCGATCAGGGCCTCGCGGGCCTCGGCGAGGGCGCTGCGTGTGCGCTCGAGGCGGGTCCGCTCGAGGTCGGTGGCGAGGCGCTCGGCATCAAAGTGGTAGAGCAGACCGCCGACAAACAGCAGGGCGAGCAGGAGCGGCAGGATGAAACCCTGCTGGTCCCTCATCGACTGCTGTCGGGCAGCACCGATTCCCCCACCAGCAGGTGGTGTTGGCGGCCGTCGGGCAAGGCGAGGGTCGCGCTGCGGCCATCCTGGCCCACCACCGCGGCCGACGGCTCAGCCGGCGCGCCGTCGATCCAGATCACCGTGGTGCCGTCGCTGCGGCGCACGATGCCGTCCAGGCGCATCGGGCCGAGGTCGATCGGGGCTGCGACGACGGGGGCAGCAGGGGCCTCGGCTCGAGGGCGATCGCGCTCGAGCCGCTCGGCGGGGCTGAAGAAGAGGCGGCCGAAGCTGTCCGGTTCGGCCGCGCCCGCGAGCCCCGCCAGGCAGCCGATGGCGAGCGCCAGGGTCAGGTGGCTACGCCTCATGACGCGGGGTCCGTCTTGCGTATGGTGATCCAGTCCAGATTGCATTCGACCTCCAGGGCGCGCTCCCTCTCGTCGTCTTCACCCCGTGCCATACGGCAATGGGCGATGCGGGGTGCCGCGCTGTTCTCATCGAGAATGGTATCGAGAAACTGCAACAGTTTCCCCTCATGCCGGACGGACGTCGAGAGATGCATGGTGCTCGCTGTCATCTCGAGCGATCCGGCCCGCACGGGGCCCAGCGAGCGCCTCGGTCGCAGCTCGAAGTCGAGCTGCGCGAGCCCCGCGCTGCTGCGGGCATTGCGGATGCGCTCCACCCAGTCGAGGCGCCGCTCCTCGCCCACCAGACCGCGCAGCTCGAGCATCGAGAAGCGGCCGAGGACGTCCCGGAGCAGATCCTCATCGCGCTGGGCGCCGATGTAGCGGGCGTGAGCCTCCCGATAGGCGCGCTGGGCGTCGGCCAGGGCGGTCAGGCCGCGGGCACGCTGCTGATCGATGGTCCATACCAGGGCCGCTGCGACGGCGACAGCGAGCCCGATCGCGAGGAGCGGCCACTTGAGGCGGGGCAGGTCGCTCGCGGCGATCACTTTCCGGCCTCGGCGGTGAGGGTGAACGCCACCTCAAAGGAGGCGGCGCTGGGGGACTGGGCACTGCGGCCCTCGCTGCCCCGCAGGGTTTCGTTCGACTGCAGCGCCACCGGTCGCCGCACCAGGCGCACCGGGCGCCCGCTGGCGCGGGCCAGTTCGCGCACGAAGCGCTCGCTGGCGTCCAGCTGGGCGCGGGCGTCACCGCTCATCCCGACAGGCAGCGCCAGTCGCGCGAAGACCGCCACATCGACCGGGACGCCATCCGTCTCTCGCTCGTCGATGCCCCACTCGAGACTCTCGAGGGTGATCTCCGGGAGCTGGTCAAGGGCGCCGGAGAGCGCCTGGAAGACGGTCAGCGGCGGGACCCGCTGCTGCTCTACGCGGGCCAGCTCGTCGACCAGGTGGGTGAGCGTGTCGGGCGGGGCGGGCAGGGGCGGCAGGCGCCGCATCAGCGCGGCGTGGCGCGCGTTCTCGCTCTGCACCAGGGCCAGCAGCTCGGTTTGCTCGCGGGCCAGTGCGCGGGTCTCCAGGTAGCCGAGCCCTGCGATCGCCGCGCCACCGGCGAGGATCGCCAGGGCACCCAGATAGAGGCCCTTGCGGATCTGGTGGAGGCGCTGAAAGCGCAACACCTCGGTACCGCCGATCTGCAGGCACTGGGGCTCGCCTCCCAGCGCGTTGAGGAGCAGCGGCAGGCTGTCCGCGCCGCAGCCGCGCGATTCGGGGGCGCCATAGCTGCCCTGCAGTCGGCCGGTGTCGGCGAGCAGGGTGTCCGCGTCGGTGGCCGCATCGACTGCCGTGGCAAACGCCTCGTACTGCACGCCCGGGAGCAGCCCGACCACCGGCAGGTTCTCGCCCCGGCGGGTCATGCGCTGGGCGGCCAGATAGGCCAGGCTGCGCCCGACCTCCTCGCCGGCCTGCGCGACGCTGAGCTCGAATTCCTGCCCCGGCGTTCCGGACAGCCGGGAAAAGCGCACGCGCCCCCCCTGGAAGTAGGTCTGGCGGATGCCCGCCGGCGAGAAATTGACCAGAAGGTAGGCGTCGGCCGGGAGGCGCGCCCGCGCCATGATGCGGTCGAGCAGGAAGGGCACGCTATGCACCCCGCGCACCCGCACCCGCGCCGAGACCAGCGCGCCGATCCACGGGTCGAGCTGAGCCGGGCGGGTCAGGGCCGAGAGCAGCACGCGCTCGTCGCGCCGGCCCTGCTTCTCGCGGCCGAGTGCGAGACTCGCCGTGTAGGGCGAGCCATAGAACTGCTGCGCGAGCTTGCGGCCCAGCATGGCTTCCCGGTCCCGGCCGCGGGTCGATGGCAGCAGCTCGAAGTGGAAGCCTTCGTCCGGCACGTCCACCAGCACGCTGTAGCGGCTTCGCCGCGGCATCGCCGCGAGCTGCCTGCCGAAGTCGGCAAAGCCCGCCTCGTCGGCGCCGAAACGCTCGACGAGTTGAGGCTGGCCGCCCTGTACGCGATACCAGCGCAGGCCTTCGTTGGTGACGTAGAGGTAATGGCGATTCGGCATCGACGTCAGACCGGCAGGGTCGCGATGATGTCGTAGATCGGGCCGCCCACGGCCATCGCGATCCACACCATGAAGGCGGCCAGGACGAGGATCAGCACCGGCTCGAGGACGGCCTGCAGGCGCTCTGTGGATTCCTGCACATCCCGGTCATAGAAATAGCGCAGGTTGGCCAGGGCGGCGTCGAGGGCCCCGGTGTTCTCGCCAACCCGCAGCATCCGGGTGACCAGCGGCGGAAACAGGTTGGAGCCGGCGAATGCCGTCGAGACATTCTGACCCTCGGCGATGTGGCGTCCGATGCGTTGCAGGGCGCGCTGGATCACGCGGCTGCCGACGACCCGTTCGGTGTTGCGCAGCGCCTCGATGATCGGAATGCCCGAGGCGTAGAGCATGGCAAACAGGCCGGCGAAGCGGGCCATGATGATCTTGCGGCGGATCTCGCCGTAGAGGGGCAGACGCAGCAGCATCGCGTCGAACTGCAGGCGCAGCCAGGGCGATCGGAGCACGGCGGCGGTCGTTCCGACGGTGGCGACGGCGATGCCGGCGAGCAGCCATGGCCAGTGTGCCTGGAGCAGCTCCGAACTGGCGACCAGGATGCGAGTCTGCAGCGGCAGCTCCTGGCCGGTGCTGCGGAAGAGCTGCTCGAGCTGGGGCACCACGAAGAGCAGGGCGATGACGACGGCGAAGAACAGGATGGCGAGGACGATCGACGGGTAGATCACGATGCGCTTGGCGTAGGCCGCGAGCTCGTCGTCCCGCTTGAGGGATTCAGCCAGGTCGCGCAGCACATGGGGCAGGTTGCCGGAAGCCTCGCCGGCGCGGACCAGGTTGCAGAACACCGGGTCGAAGGCCTGGGGGTAGTCCTCGAGCGCGTCGGAGAGGTTCTTGCCGCCCTCGATGCCTTCGACGACGCCGGCCATGATCTCGCGGAAGCGGGGATGATCGGTGGAGTCGCGCAGGTCCGACAGGCCCTCCAGGATGGGGACCTCGGCGCGGCGCAGCTGCTCGAGGTGGAAGCAGAAGTTGATCAGCTCGCGGCGCGGCACCGGGGTGCTTCGGACGAGCAAGGCGTGGCTGGCCGGCGCGCCGTTGATGAAGTCGAGCTCCATGCGTTTGAGACGCATCTCGAGATCGACGAAGTTGATGGCCTCCATCTCGCCGCGAACGACCTGGCCGTCCGGGTTCATGGCCTTGTAGGCATACACCGCCATCGCTCAGGTCATCCGCTCGGTCAGGTCCACGACCCGCGCCAGTTCGTCGAGGGAGGTCTCACCGTCGAGCACCCGGCGCATGCCGTCCTCGGCCAGCGAGCGGAAGCCCTTGGAGCGGGCTGCGGTGCGGATCTCTCGCAGGCTGGCGCGGCGGACGACGAGCTCGTCGAGGTCGCTGTCCATGCGCATCACCTCCATGATCGCCATGCGGCCGCGATAGCCCTGGTAGTCGCAGTGTTCGCAGCCGCGCGCTCGGAACAGGCCGGTGGCGTCACGCTCCGGCTGCAGGCCCAGCAGGCGAAGCTCCCAGGCTTCGGCCGGGGTCTCCTCGCGACAGTGGGGGCACAACCGGCGCAACAGGCGCTGGGCGACGACGCCGATGATGTTGCCGGCGACGATGTCGGGCAGCATGCCGATGTCGAGCAGGCGGGGGATGGCGCCGACGGCAGAGTTGGTGTGCAGCGTCGAATAGACCTGGTGGCCGGTCATTGCAGCCCGGAAGGCCATTTCCGCCGTGTCGCTGTCGCGAATCTCGCCCACCAGGATCACGTCCGGGTCCTGCCGCAGGATTGAGCGGACACCGTTGGCGAAGTCGAGCTTGGCGGCGTCGGTGACCGAGGTCTGGCGGATCATCGCCATCGGATACTCGACCGGATCCTCGAGGGTCATGATGTTGAGCCCCTCGGAGTTGATGTGGCTGAGGATCGAGTAGAGCGTGGTGGTCTTGCCGCTGCCGGTCGGGCCGGTCACGAGGATCAGGCCGTCGGGCCGGGCGATCATCAGCTTGAGCAGGTCGAGCTGCTGTTCGGACAGGCCGAGTCCATCGAGCGGTACGATGCCCTTCTGCCGGTCCAGCACCCGAAGGACGAGGTTCTCCCCGTGCAGGGTGGGCTGGGCCGAGACCCGGAAGTCCACCGGACGACCGTTGATCGTCAGCGATATCCGACCATCCTGCGGCGCGCGGTTCTCGGCGATGTTCATCCCCGCCATGACCTTGATACGCACCGCGATGGCCGCCCAGTAGGACTTGTGCAGGACGCGGATCTGACGCAGCAGGCCATCGAGGCGGTAGCGGATTCGCAGGAAGCCCGCCTCGGGCTCGAAGTGGATGTCCGAGGCCTCGCGCATCACCGCGTCGGTCAGCAGGGCATCCACCAGGCGCACCACCGGCTGGCTGTACTCATCGGTGACCACGGCCAGCGAGCGGTAGTCGATCTCGCCCGTCTCGATCTCGTTGAGGATGCCGTCGATGGACAGTTCGTGGCCATAGACCTGGTCGATGGCGCGGGCGATCTCGGACTCCCCGGCGATCAGGGTGTCGACCCGGATGCCCTCCGGCAGCTGGTTGCGCAGCTTGTCCAGCGCGACCACGTCGTGGATGTCGGCGATTGCCACCACCAGCACGTTCTCGCCGCGGCGCAGGTAGAGGGGGAAAACATGGTGGCGCTTGGCCAGGTCGAGGGGGACGAGGGCCAGCGCGTCCGGGTCGGCGACCGCGCTGGCGAGGTCGACGCTCTGCTTGCCATGGAACTCGGAGAGGGCCTCGCGCAGTACCGCCTCGGACACGAAACCCAGGTGCACGAGCAGTCGGCCAAGGGGCTCGTGGCGCCGGTTCTGTTCCATCAGCGCGATGCTGAGCTGGTCCCGGCTCAGGAGGCCGGTGCCGACGAGGATTTCGCCGAGGGGGCGCTCGGTGGCCTGGCTGTTTTCAGTCACGGGGCGCCTCCGCCGGGGCTTCCGCCAAACTCGCGACGCGCGCCTCGACCGCCGCCGGGTCAAAGGCGTAGGGGCGGGCACGGGCAGCCGCGAGCGCCTCGGTGTAGAAGCGCAGGGCCAGGGTTCGCTTGCCCAACTGATCGAGGCTGACACCGAGATTGAAGAGGTAGTCCGGATTGCCCTTGTCGAGGCCGTAGGCGCGAAAGAAGCTGGACTGGGCTTCGGCCCAGCGGGTCTCCGCGGCGAGCGCATTGCCCAGGGCGAAGTGCAGGGCCGCCTGGTCGGGCTGGCTCGCGACGGCCGACTTCAGTCGGCCGGTGGGCGAGGCCTCCGACGGGTCGTGGGCGCCAAGGGCGCTCAGGCCGGCGAGGGCGGTGGCATCGGTCGGCTTCGCGCCAAGGCTGCGCCGGAACCAGTCGGCGGCCGCTTCGCGCTCACCGGCGCGGGCCGTGATCGCGCCCATGCCGTTCAGGGCGTCGATGTTGCGTGGGTCGGTATCGAGCACGCGGCGGTACAGACCGGCGGCGCGGGCCAGTTCGCCAGCCTGGTAGGCTTGCCAGGCGGCCTCGAGCGTCGGTGGAACCACCGCCTGGCGCACGCCGCGCACCACCGGGATCGGCTTCGCTGCCGGAGTCGTCTGGGTGGGTGAAGCGTGGGCGACGGCCCGGGCCGGGGCGGCCGGCTTCGGGGCCGGCGGCACGGCACGCCGGATGCGGACCGGGGCTGCGGGCGGGGTGGCCGGCGACGCCGGGGCAGGATCGGGGGCCACGGAGGCGACCGTATCGCGAGACGGGGCGGCCGCGGGAGGAGCCGCGGATTCCGGCAGGGCAGCGGCAGGCTCTGGCTGGGCTGGCAGCACCGGCGGCGTGAGCACCACCAGCCTCGGCCCGGGCGGACTGATCTGCAGCCAGAAGTAGATGCCGATTGCGATCAGCGCGAGGGTGGTGAGGAGCGCCACGGTGACCGGAAAGCTCAGGGTGCGCGGCCCGGTCTTGACCTCGAAGAGCTTGCGCGCCGCCGCCGCATCGGCACCGGGCGCCGGTGTCGAGGCGCCGAGCGCTCGTTCGGGTTCCCCCCGCCGCTTCTGCTCCTCGGCCTTCCTGAGGGCGTCGATCAGCAGGCTCATGGGGTGGCAGCGGGCGCGGCCAGCGGCGAAGCGCCGCGCAGGTTGGGGTGGTCGGGACCCATTGGCCGGGTGAAGAAGTCGCCGCCGGGGAGTTGGTCGCGGAAGGCGCTGTAGTCGCCATCCAGACTCGCGTTGCGGATCACGGTCGGGCGCAGGAATATCACCAGTTCAGTCTTGGTGGTGGTGTCGTCCCGGTTCATGAACAGTTCGCCCACCAGCGGCACCCGGGAGAGCAGCGGGACGGTGTCGTCCTTGTCGTCGCGCGCGTCTTCCATCAGGCCGCCCATCACCGCGATGTTGCCGTTCTCGACCCGGATCACCGATTCGATCTCGCGGGTCCGGATGACCGGGAAGGTGTTGACGATGTTGCGGTCCTTGAGGGCCGGGTTGGGGTCGGCCGCCTCGCCGATCACCCTTGAGAGGCTCGGGCGCAGGTTGAGCAGCACCGTATCGTGCTCGGAGATCTGGGGCGTGACGTTCATGACAAAGCCGATCGGCACCGAATTAACGCGCGTCGTGAAGGTGGTGACCGAGGTGGTCTGGTTCTGGTTGGTGTCCGACTCGATCGTGAAATAGACGATGTTGTCCACCACCTTCAGCACCGCCGTCTGGTTGTTCAGCACCGAGAGCTTGGGGCTGGACAGCACGCGCACGTTGCCGAAGCTCTCGAGCAGCTTGATGCTGCCGGAGAAGCCGCCGCTGCCCTGGTAGGCGATCTCGAACAGGCTCGAGGCAGGCGCGGTGAGGGCGCCGGCGGCATTCTGGACGAGGCGGATGCCGGTGCCGCCGAAGTCGAGTTTCGACCAGTCGATGCCCTGCTGGAAGTTGCGGGATAGCTGGACCTCGGCGATCGTCGCCTCGATCAGCACCTGGCGCCGGGCCGAGGCAATGACCGCGTCGAGAAACTCCTGCACGCGCTCGTGCTGGCGGGAGGTGGCCCGTACCACCATGACACCGGATTCCGGGTGCGCAATGACCGCCGCTGCCTCGCGGAAGCGCGTTGCCGGCTCGGCCGACCGGGCCTCTGGCTGGGCCAGCGTGACGGCGAGATTGAGTTGGGGCGTGCCGCTGCCGGCGGAAGACACCGGCGTGGATGACGCGGTCGTTGTGGGCTCGGGTTGGGCGGGCAGGATCTTGTCCGTCTCCCGCAGGATGTCCTTGACGTTCTGGATCAGCGTTTCCCAGAAGCGGTTCCTGGCGCTGTTCTCGATGCGCGTTGCCGAGCTGTTGCCGGCCCGGTCGCCCTGGCTGGCGGTCGCGTTCTGGCTGCCGACGCTGCCTGTGCCGGCCGACGCGATCTGCGTTGCCACAGAGACCGTGCCGGTGGTGTCCCGGTTCATCAGCACGTAGTCGACCTTGTAGGTCCGCAGGAACGGTGTGTCGGGCATGACGGCGAGGCTCTCGCCGTCGAGTTCGAAGCGCATGTCCACCTGGCGGCTGATGCGCTGGAGGATCTGGGGCAGGGTCTGGTCGATGGCGTTGAGCGTCACGCGACCCGTCAGGCCGGGGTGCACGTCGACATTGAGGCGGGCGTCACGGGCCAGGGAGAAGAGCAGCTGGTCCACCGGCACCTGGCTGACCACCACCGAATAGGTCTCGAGCCTGGGGCCCGGACGGGGCGGCGGCAGATCGAAGGACTGGGTCACTGGCGCGGGAATCGGCGCGGCGGGCGCCGGTCGGGCGGCGGCATCGGGCAGGGCCAGATGGCCCGAGACGGGTGACTGGACTACCGGCGACTGCGCGCAGGCGCTGAGCAGGCATGCGAGGAGGGGCGCGAGTGCCGGAAATCGTGTCATTCAGGTGTCTATACAGTCAGGTCGGGGCATGGTAGCGCCTCCCTCAGTTTCTTCAATCCTACCTAAGGTATAGGCCCTCGGTGTTTCCGGTTGCATCCGTCGCATCGCGGTGTCAGCGCAAACCCCGGACCTGCCGGGGGTAAATGCCGTCCCGGCGCAGTGGCGCGGGCAGGGCCAGCATGGCGCGAACGGCGGCCTCACGTTCGCTGAAGTCACCATAAATCACGCCGACGCGGGCGCCCCAGCCCAGATCCCTCACGTAGACACGGAGCTGGTCACGCGCCACGTCGGCGGGCAGGCGGTCGATGAAACGGTCGATGTCGTCGGCGCGGGCACCGTCCACTGTCCGCAGCTGGATGAACCAGTGCTCGGCCGGCGTTTCGGCAACCCAGCGCGGGGTGTCCGCATTGAGCGTCGCCGCGACGGGGCCTAGGGCAATCGGTGGGGCGGGCGGCGTGCTGTCGCCCTCCGCCTGAACAGGCGCGTCGATATCGGAAGTCGCCGGTGATGCACCGGCTACGGGCAACGGCTCAGGTGCCGCATTGGGCGATGCCGCCGCCGTGGCGGGCGGTGCCGGTTCGGTGACCGGTTGCGGGGCCGCCTTGGCCGCGTCGGCCGCCGCCGCTTGCGGGGGCGGGGGCGCCGGTGACACTTGCGGTGCCCGGGTCGTGGCGGGCGTTGGCGTCGCCACTGGCGCGTCGGCCATGGCGTCGCCGCCGCGGGTGGCGATGTGGCTGGGACTGGCCGCTACGGCGGGCCTGTCCGTCAGCAGGGTCTCGACGAGATCGGGCGATTGAAGTCCCAGCCAGGCGACCAGGGCCAGGCCGGCCATCCCCGCCGCCAGCGCAAGCGGCCAGCGTCGACGGGGCAGGGGGTATTCGGCGTCGCGGATCGCTTCCGCGACATGTTCCCGCCGGATCTGTTGTGCGCCCCTTGAATACGCGGAAAGCATCGCCTTGTCGGCGAGCACGTTGATGCGCCGGGAGAGGCCCTCCGAGGCGCCGGCCAGCAGCGACACCGCGCCGCGCGAGAAGAGATCGGGGCCGCGAAAGCCGGCGCTGCGCAGGCGGAAGCCCAGGTACGCGCCCACCTCCGAGGCCGACAGCGGCGCGAGGCGGAAGTGCTGGGTGATGCGGTCGCGCAGCTGGCGCATGGCCTGGCGCTGGAGGATCCCGTCGAGCTCGGGCTGGCCGAAGAGCACGATCTGGAGCAGCTTGTGCTCGTCCGTCTCGAGGTTCGAGAGCAGGCGGATCTGCTCCAGCGATGCGATGGGCATGGCATGCGCCTCGTCCACCAGGGCGACGACGCGGCGCCCCGAGGCGAAACGGGCGACCAGATCCTTCTGGATCTCGATCAGGCGCACGCCCGGGTTGTCCGACGGTGCCTGGATCGACAGCTCTTCGGCGACGAGCCGCAGCAGGTCGTCCGGTCCCAACGTCGGGTTGGCCAGATAAACGGTGTCCACGTCCTCGGGCAGGCGCTTGAGCAACATCCGGCACAGCATCGTCTTGCCGCTGCCGACCTCGCCGCTGACCTTGGTGATGCCCTCGTCGTGGAGGACCGCGAACGCCAGCGCGTCGAGGGTCGGCCCCCGTTTGCCACCCTCGAAGAAGCAGCCGGTGTTGGGGGTGATGCGGAAGGGTGGCTCGTCGAGCCCGAAGTGCTCCCGGTACATGGCCTCAGACCCCGTCGCCGGCCGGGCCGCGGTCGATGCCGAGCGCGCTCATGCGGCTGTACAGTGTGCTCCGATTGACGCCCAGGAGCCGCGCCGCCTGGCTCATTCGCCCCTGCGCAATGCGCAGTGCGGCCTCGATGTAGGCCACTTCCCAGCGCCGCAGCGTGGCATCGAGTTCAAAGCCCTCGCTGGCCTGCAACTCGCGCATCGCCCGTTCCGTCGGATCGCTGTCGTCCGGCTCGAGGGGTGTCGGGGGCGTCCCGGTCGCGCTGGCGAGAGGGCGCGGCTCGACGTCCAGCTCCGCTTCGAGGTCGGCGACACCGACCTGGCAGCCGCCGAACTTGGTCTGCAGGCGAATCGTGATGTTGCGCAATTCGCGGACGTTGCCGGGGAAGTCGTAGGCGAGCCAGCGGGCCTTCGCCTCGGGGTCCAGTTCGAAGGGCGCTGCCCCGGTCTGCGCTGCGACATGCTGGCGAAAGTGTCGCATCAGGCGCAAGCGGTCTTCGGCCAGGAAACGCAGGGCAGGCATCTGCAGCGCGAAAACGCTGAGGCGGTGGTAGAGGTCTGCGCGAAACCCGCCGGCGCGAATCGCCTGCTTGAGATCGCGGTTGGTGGCCGTGATGACCCGGGCCCGGCTGTACCGCGGCCGGGTCTCTCCAACCCGGTGGAACTCCCCGTTTTCCAATACCCGCAGCAGCTTGGGCTGCAGCTCGAGCGGCAGCTCGCCGATCTCGTCGAGGAAGAGGGTGCCGTTGCCCGCCTCTTCGAAATAGCCCGCCCGGCTGCCGGTGGCGCCGGTGAAGGAGCCCTTGGTGTGGCCGAACAGCAGCGACTCGATCAGGCTGGGCGAAATGGCGGCGCAGTTGAGGGTCAGGTAGGGCGCCTCGCGCCGGCTGCTCAGCCGATGCAGGTCCTGGGCGACCAGTTCCTTGCCGGTGCCAGACTCGCCCTCGATCAGCACCGGGAACGGGGCGTCGGCGAGCTGGTCGATCTGCGAGCGCAGGGCGCGGATGGCATCGCTGTCTCCGCGCAGCGCCGGTCCGTCGGCGGCTTCCGACGCCAGCGGCGAGCTCGCTTCCACTTCCAGAGCGGACAGCAGCAAGCTGCGCAGGCGCTCGGGGTCGACCGGCTTGGGCAGGTATTCAAGGGCTCCGAGCGCCCGCGCGTGACGCGCATGGGCCAGTTCGCTCTGTCCGGAGAGGACGATGATGCGAATGTCGGGCGCGTGGGCGAGGAGTTCGGTGATCAGCGCGAATCCTTCGTCCGGCTGGTGGGGCGTGGGGGGCAGGCCCAGGTCCACCAGGGCCAGAGGCGGTGGCGTCGCGAGCGCACGCACGCTGCGGATCGCGCTGCCGCGTGTGTCGGTCGCGATGATCCGGAAATCGGTCTCGAGGACGTAGGCGAAGGCTTCGGTGATGAGCGGATCGTCGTCGACGATGAGCAGTTCGGGACGGGCGTCCGCCGTTTCTGTCAGGTCGTTTCCGTCGTTTGCCGGGAGGTGGGCCATCGGGGAAGTGTAGCCAAGGCCGGCACGCTCGGGAAACCTGCAGCGCGCTGCGTGGTCCGATACGGCAACGCAGCATGCGGCAAGCCCGGCTCTGATACAATCCGCGCACCTGCGAGAACAAACAAAAACAGTGACTTCCTCCCCTCAGACTCCCCTCGTCGACCTGTCCGGCGTACGTTTTGCGTACGGCGAACGGGAGATCCTGCGTGGCATTGACCTGCAGGTGCCGCGGGGCAAGGTCGTGGCGATCATGGGTGGCAGCGGCTGTGGCAAGACCACGCTGCTGCGCCTGATCGGCGGCCAGCTCAAGGCCACCCGGGGCAGTGTCGTCGTCGACGGGCAGGAACTGGGCGCACTGGGCCGGGTTCCGCTCTATGCCCTGCGTCGCAGGATGGGCATGCTGTTCCAGTTCGGCGCGCTGTTTACCGACATGTCGGTGTTCGACAACGTGGCGTTCCCGATGCGCGAACACACCGACCTGGATGAGGCCCTGATCCGCGATCTGGTGCTGATGAAGCTCGACGCGGTTGGCCTGCGCGGCGCCCACGGCCTGATGCCCTCCGAACTCTCGGGCGGCATGGCGAGGCGGGTGGCGCTGGCGCGAACGGTAGCCCTCGATCCGATGCTGATCATGTACGACGAGCCGTTCGCCGGCCTCGATCCCATCTCGCTGGGGATCATCGGGCAGCTGATCCGCCGCCTCAACGACGCCCTCGGCGCCAGTTCGATCATGGTGACCCACGACGTCAGCGAGTCGCTCGAGATCGTCGATTACGTCTACTTCGTATCGGAAGGGCGCATCGTCGCGCAGGGCACGCCCGATGAGATCCGCGCCTCGACCGACCCCTTCGTGCACCAGTTCGTGCACGCTGAGGCGGACGGTCCGGTGCCCTTCCACTACCCGGCCCAGCCCATCATGGACGATCTGCTCGGAGCCGCGCGATGAGCGCCGTGGCCAATCTGCTGCGCCGGCTCGGCGGCGGCGTCGTCGATGGCATCTGGCGGCTCGGCTTCGTGGCCCGCTTCCTGGGGCTGCTGCTGCTGCTCTCGGGCCAGAGTTTCCGGCGCATCCACCTGACGATCCGCGAGATCTACTTCAGCGGTGTGCTGTCGCTGCTGATCATCCTGGTCTCGGGCCTCTTTGTCGGTCTGGTGCTCGGCCTGCAAGGTTACGAAACGCTTCAGCGCTATGGCTCCAGCGAGGCCCTCGGCGTGCTGGTCGCGTTGTCCCTGACGCGCGAACTCGGGCCGGTGGTCGCGGCGCTGCTCTTCGCCAGCCGGGCCGGCTCGGCGGTGACCGCCGAGATTGGCCTGATGAAGACCACCGAGCAGTTGAAGGCGATGGACATGATGGCGGTGAACCCCATCGCACGCGTCGTTGCGCCGCGCTTCTGGGGCGGCGTGATCTCGATGCCGCTGCTGGCGGCGCTGTTTTCGGCGATGGGGATCTTCGGCGGCTGGCTGATCGGTGTCGCGTTCATCGGCGTCGATGACGGCGCCTTCTGGTCGCAGATGCAGTCTGCGGTGGATTTCCGCTTCGACATCATGAACGGCGTGATCAAGAGCGTGGTGTTCGGTATCGCGGTGTCGCTGATCGCGGTGTTCGAAGGCTTCGACTGCACACCGACCGCCGAGGGCGTATCGCGCGCCATCACCCGCACCGTGGTCAGCTCCGCGCTGGCCATCCTCGCACTGGACTTCGTCCTGACCTCATTCATGTTCCGGGGGCAATCATGAGCCGTACCACGCTCGATCTCTGGGTCGGCCTGTTCGTGGCCATCGGTATCGCCGCGCTGCTGTTCCTTTCGATGAAGGTGGGCAACCTGTCCGCCGGCAGCTTCGCCACGACCTACGCCGTCGAGGCCGAATTCGACAACATCGGCGGCCTCAAGGTGAGGGCGCCGGTCAAGAGTGCCGGTGTCGTCGTGGGCCGCGTCGCCGACATTCATTTCGATACACAAACCTACCGGGCCGTGGTTGTGCTGTCGATGAACGACGGGTTTGAATTCCCCAAGGACACGATCGCCTCGATTCTCACCTCGGGCCTGCTCGGCGAGCAGTACATCGGCCTCGACGCCGGCGGTGACCTGAAGATGCTGAAGGACGGGGACCGGATCCGCATTACCCAGTCCGCGGTCGTCCTCGAGAAACTGATTGGCCAGTTCCTGTTCAACAAGGCGTCCGAGACTCCCGCGGGCGGCACACAGTAGGCGAGTGCGCATGGATACAAAGCACAAGGATGCCGCAATGAGCCGCTGGCTGGCGGCTGCGCTGCTGGGCGCGGCGCTCGGTGTGGGCGGTTGCGCCTCGACGCCGGCCAATCCGGACGATCCGCTCGAGGGCTACAACCGGGCCGTCTTCCGCTTCAACGACCGGGTTGATCGGGCGGTGCTGAAGCCGGCGGCAAAAACCTATGATGAATTCACGCCGCTGCCGGTCCGGGCAGGCATCGGCAACTTCTTCGGCAACCTGGAAGACATCTGGACCGGCGTCAATAACCTGATGCAGGGCAAGGGCGCCGACGGCCTGTCCGACTTCGCGCGGGTGGTCATCAACTCGACACTCGGCATTCTCGGCGTATTCGACATCGCGACGGAGATGGGGCTCGAGAAGCACGACGAGGATCTGGGGCAGACGCTCGGTGCCTGGGGCGTCGGGGAGGGGCCGTATTTCGTGCTGCCGATCTTCGGCCCGAGCACGGTTCGCGATGCGGCGGCCAAGCCGGTGGATCTGGTCGTCAATGGGGGCTGGATTCAGGGCACCATGGCCCAGGAAGCGTCCGTCGCTGGCGTCAAGCTGGTCCACACCCGGGCCAACCTGCTTGCTGCGGACCGGGTCCTCGATGAAGGGGCCCTCGACCGATACACCTATGTCCGGGAGGCTTTCCTGCAGCGCCGCCGGTATGAGGTGTTCGACGGGCGCCCGCCACGCCGAGACGATGACTACTATTCGGCGCTGACGCCCGGGCTGGTCGCCGAGGCCAGCACGGTGGAGGCGCTGTCGCTGGCGACCGGGGCGGGCCGGGTGGCCGGTGCGTCGGTCACGCCTGCTGGACAATGACAACAACGACAACCGACAGAGAACAGAGAGCACACATGAACATGTCTATGCTGAGGGCCGTCGTGGCCACCATCGTGATGGGATTGTCCTCCCTCGCCTGGGCCGGCCCCGGCCCGGAGGACCTCACCAAGCAATTGACGGAAGAGGTCCTGTCGGCTGTTGCTGCCGACGCCGAGATCAAGGCGGGCGATACCGAAAAGGCGATCCAGCTCGTCGAAGCGCGGGTGCTTCCGCATTTCAATTTCGAGCACATGACGGCCCTCGCGGTTGGCCGCGACTGGCGGGCAGCCAGCCCGGAGCAGCGCATGGCCCTCACCGAGCAGTTCCGGACCCTGCTGGTACGGACCTACTCCAATGCGCTGACCCAGTACACCAACCAGTCGATCCACTTCAAACCGTTCCGCGGCCGGCCAGATGACGAGGATGCGCTCGTCCGCACCGAAATCCGCCAGCCGGGTGCGCAGGCGATCCAGATGGACTTCAACCTGGAGCGGGTCGGCGCGGACTGGAAGGTCTACGACGTGGTCGTGGCCGGCGTCAGCCTGGTGACCAACTATCGGGCATCGTTCGCTCAGCAGGTACGCCAGAGCGGCATCGACGGCCTGATCGAGTCCCTCAAGGCAAAGAATGCCGAGAAGGTGGCTGCGCAGTCGTGATCGAACAACAGGGTGATCGCCTCGTGGTGTCCGGCCCCATGACCATGGGGGAGGCGCCGCGCCTGCGGCAGGCGGGGCTGGCGGTGCTCGCGAAGGGCTCGGCCTGTATCGACCTGAGCGGCGTCGAGGCGGTCGATTCTTCGGCCCTGGCAGTGCTGCTGGCCTGGCAGCGAGCCGGACGGCGGCTGCCGATCGAAGGCGCGCCGGCATCCCTGCGCAGCCTGGCGACACTCTATCGCCTGGACGAACTGCTGGATTCACCGGCTTGACCGCGGCGGCGATCCGGATTTGCGGCGCGACCAAGCGCTATGGCGACTTGCGCGCCCTCGACGGCGTCGATCTCGAGATCGCCGAGGGGGAGTTCTTCGGTCTGCTTGGCCCCAACGGGGCTGGCAAGACGACCCTGATCTCCGCGCTGGCGGGCCTGGTAAGGGCCGACGCCGGCACGCTGGAGGTCATGGGCCACGATGTGGTCCGCGACTACCGAAAGGCCCGGCAACAGCTCGGCGTGGTGCCCCAGGAACTGGTCTTTGACCCGTTCTTCACGGTGCGCGAGGCCCTGCGCATCCAGTCGGGTTATTTCGGTATCCGCAATAACGATGACTGGATCGACGAGATCCTCGCCAACCTGGACCTGACCGCCAAGGCGGGCGCCAACATGCGCTCGCTGTCGGGTGGCATGAAGCGACGGGTGCTGGTGGCCCAGGCGCTGGTGCACCGACCACCGGTGATCGTGCTCGACGAACCGACCGCCGGTGTCGACGTCGAACTGCGCCAGGGCCTGTGGCAGTTCATCCGCAAGCTGAACGGCGCTGGCCACACGATCGTCCTGACGACCCATTATCTCGAGGAAGCCGAGACCCTGTGCGGCCGCATCGCAATGCTCAAGGCAGGGCGGATCGTGGCCCTGGATACGACCGCCAACCTGCTAGCGCGCTTCGCGACCCACTCGCTGAAGCTGCGCCTGGCGCAGCCGGTCCCCGCGTTGCCCGGCTCGGTGTCCCTGGGGCAGGGCTGGCTGGAGTTCGCCATCGATCGATACGACGAGGTGGAGGGACGATTGCGCCAGGTGCGCGAGGCGGGCGGCGAAGTCATGGAAATGAAGCTGGGCGAACCGGATCTCGAAAAGGTCTTCGTCGGCGTGATGCAGTCGGCCTGACGTGATGACCGGATTCAGAACCCTGCTCTACAAGGAAATCCTGCGCTTCTGGAAGGTCAGCTTCCAGACCGTGGGCGCACCGGTGCTGACCTCAGTGCTCTACCTGATGATCTTCTCCCACGTGCTCGACAAGCACGTGCAGGTCTTTGACGGCGTGCCCTACACCAGCTTTCTGGTGCCCGGCCTGGTCATGATGTCGATCCTCCAGAACGCCTTCGCCAACAGCTCGTCCTCGCTGATCCAGAGCAAGATCACCGGCAACCTGGTGTTCGTCCTTCTGCCGCCAATCAGCTATCGGGAGTTCTACGCGGCCTATGTGCTGGCGTCGATGTTCCGGGGTGCCTTCGTCGGGCTGGGCGTGGCGCTGGCGTCGCTGATCTTCGTCACCCTCCCGCTGGCTGCGCCGGGCTGGATCCTGGCCTTCGCGCTGGTGGGCGGTGGCATCCTGGGTTCGCTGGGCGTCGTGGCCGGGATCTGGGCCGAGAAGTTCGACCAGCTGGCCGGCTTCCAGAATTTCCTGATCATGCCGCTGACGATGCTCTCCGGCGTGTTCTACTCGATTCACTCGCTGCCGGACGTCTGGCAGACGGTGTCGCATTTCAACCCGTTTTTCTACATGATCGATGGCTTCCGTTACGGATTCTTCGGACAATCCGATGTGTCCCCGTGGCGCAGCCTCGGTATCGTCGTGGTGTGTTTCGCGTTTGTCGCCGGGCTCACCCTCAATCTGCTGTCGCGCGGCTACAAGCTGCGCGGGTGAGGATCAAGCATGTTTGACGCTCAGAAGGTAAAGGAACTGATCGCGCAGGGGCTGCCCTGCGAATACGTGGAGGTGGTCGGCGACGACGGGGTGCATTTCAGCAGCATCGTCGTCAGCGAGACCTTCGAGGGCATGTCGCTGGTCAAGCAGCACAAGGCCGTCAAGGCGACCCTCGGCAGCCTGATGGGCAACGAGATCCACGCCCTCCAGCTGAAGACCTTCACGCCGGAGAAGTGGGCGGCCTTCCAGCAGGAACTGGGCGACTGAGCGGCACGCGATGGACAAGCTTCTGATTCAGGGCGGCGCCCGTCTCGACGGCGAAGCCGCCATTTCCGGCGCCAAGAACGCGGCGCTGCCGATCCTGTGCGCGGCGCTGCTCAGTGCCGAGCCGGTGACCTTCACCAATGTGCCCCAGTTGCAGGACATCTCCACGCTGCTCAAGCTACTGGGGCAGATGGGGGTCAGGGTCGAGCGCGATGGCGACCGGGTCACCCTCGACGCGGCCACCGTGGACAATCCGGTCGCGCCCTACGAGATGGTCAAGACGATGCGCGCCTCGATCCTCGTGCTCGGGCCGCTGATGGCCCGCTGCGGCGAGGCGCGGGTGTCGCTGCCCGGCGGTTGTGCGATCGGTGCGCGGCCGGTGGACCAGCACCTCAAGGGGCTGCAGGCGATGGGCGCGAAGGTGGCCGTCGAGCACGGCTACATCCATGCCACCGTGGCCGGTGGCCTGAAGGGCGCGCGGCTCTTCACCGACATGGTGACCGTCACCGGCACCGAGAACCTGATGATGGCCGCCTGCCTGGCGAGGGGCGAGACGGTCATCGAGAATGCGGCGCGCGAGCCCGAGGTGGTGGATCTGGCCAACTGTCTGGTGTCGATGGGGGCCCAGATCTCCGGCGCGGGCACCGACGTGATCCGTATCCGCGGCGTGGATCGCCTGCACGGCGCAGAACACCGGATCATGCCGGACCGCATCGAGACCGGCACCTACCTGTGCGCCGCGGCCGCCACCGGGGGCGACATCCGCCTCACGGGCACCTCGACGGCCTATATCGACGCGGTGGTCGACAAGCTGCTCGATGCGGGCTGCGAGATCGACGGCGAGCGCGACGCGATCCGCCTGCGGGCGCCGGCGCGGCTGACCGCGGTCAGCATCCGTACCGCGCCGTACCCGGCCTTCCCGACCGACATGCAGGCCCAGTTCATGGCCATCAACAGCGTCGCCCAGGGCACCGCCGTGATCCGCGAGACGATCTTCGAGAACCGCTTCATGCACGCGGTCGAGTTGCAGCGCCTCGGGGCGGACATCCAGATCGACGGCAACACGGCGGTCGTGACCGGCGTCTCGAAGCTCGAGGGGGCTACGGTTATGGCGACCGACCTCCGAGCCTCGGCGGGCCTGATCATCGCCGGCCTGGTGGCCGAGGGGGAAACCCTCGTGGACCGCATCTACCACCTCGACCGGGGCTACGAGAAGCTCGGCGAGAAACTGAAGGCCCTCGGTGCCCACGTCCAGCGCGTGTCCTGAGGGGCCAGCCCGGCCGGCGTTGGCAACGCGCCGGCCAGGGACTTAGAATCCTTTATTTTTCAAGGCGTCAGCCCGTGTCCAGCATCACCATCGCGCTCTCCAAGGGGCGCATCTTCGAAGAGACCCTGCCCCTGCTCGCGGCGGCCGGCATCGAGCCCTCCGAGAACCCGGAGCGCTCGCGCAAGCTCATCATCGGCACCAACCGCCCGGACGTCCGGGTGGTGATCGTCCGCGCCACCGACACGCCGACCTACGTCCAGCACGGCGCGGCCGATCTCGGCATCGCGGGTCGCGATGTGCTGATCGAGCATGGCGGCACCGGGCTCTACCAGCCGCTGGATCTGAAGATCGCCAAGTGCCGGATGTGCGTCGCGACGCCGGCCGGTTTCGACTATGCCGCGGCAGTGCGGCCGGGTGGGCGAATCCGGATCGCCACCAAGTACGTCAACACGGCGCGCAACCACTTTGCTGGCAAGGGCGTCCACCTGGACCTGATCAAACTCTACGGCTCGATGGAACTGGCGCCGCTGGTGGGCCTTGCCGATGGCATCGTCGATCTGGTGTCCTCCGGAGGTACCCTGCGCGCCAACAACCTGGTCGAGGTCGAGGAGATCATGCACATCTCGTCCCGTCTGATCGTCAACCAGGCATCGATGAAGATGAAGCGCGAACTGATCCAGCCGGTGCTGGACGCCTTTGCAGGAGCCGTCGCATGAGCAGGATCCGCCGACTCGATTCCGCTGCCGCGGACTTCACTGCGACCCTCGACACGCTGCTTGCCTTCGACGGGGGCACCGACGCCCGTATCGAAAACGCGGTCACCGAGATCCTCGCCGCCGTGAAGACGCGGGGTGACGCAGCGGTGGTGGAATTCACGGCCCATTTCGACCAGCTCGATGCGTCGGACATGGGCGCGCTCGAACTGCCCCGCGAAGCGCTCCTGGCGGCACTCGAGTCCCTCGACGCGGCCCAGCGCGAGGCGCTGCAACTGGCAGCGAACCGGGTGCGCGCCTATCACGAGCGTCAGCCGCTGGATTCCTGGCAGTACACCGAAGCCGACGGCACGATGCTCGGACAGAAGGTGACCCCGCTCGACCGGGTCGGCCTCTATGTGCCGGGCGGTCGGGCAGCCTATCCGAGCTCGGTGCTGATGAACGCGATTCCGGCCAAGGTGGCCGGGGTCGAAGAGCTGATCATGGTGGTGCCCACGCCCCGGGGCGAAAAGAACGCGCTGGTGCTGGCTGCCGCCGCGATCACCGGGGTGGATCGGGTGTTCACGATCGGCGGCGCCCAGGCCGTCGCGGCGCTGGCCTTCGGCACCGAGACGGTGCCCCAGGTGGACAAGATCGTCGGGCCGGGCAACGCCTACGTGGCCTCTGCCAAGCGCCGGGTATTCGGTACGGTCGGCATCGACATGGTGGCCGGCCCCAGCGAGGTGCTGGTGATCTCCGACGGCAGTGGCAATCCGGACTGGGTGGCGATGGATCTGTTCGCCCAGGCCGAGCACGACGAGCTGGCCCAGTCGATCCTGTTGTGTACCGATCCGGCCTTCATCGACGCGGTTGCGGCGTCGATCGAGCGGCTCCTGCCCGAGATGCCGCGGCGGGAGACGATCGAAACCTCCCTCGCCAATCGTGGCGCGCTGATCCGGGTGCAGAGTCTCGAAGAGGCCTGCGACATCGCCAACCGGATCGCGCCGGAGCACCTGGAACTGTCGGTGGATGACGCGGACGCGCTGGTGGATCGCATCCGCCATGCGGGCGCGATCTTCATCGGCCACTGGTCGGTGGAGGCGCTGGGCGACTACTGCGCGGGCCCGAATCACGTGCTGCCCACGATGCGCAGCGCGCGCTTCTCGTCGCCTCTTGGTGTCTATGATTTCCAGAAGCGGACCAGCCTGATCCGCGTATCGGAAGCCGGCGCTCGCAAGTTGGGACAAGTCGCCTCGGTGCTGGCCCATGGCGAGGGGCTGCAGGCCCACGCGCGCTCTGCCGAGTACCGCCGCGACGCCGACTGAGGTCGGGCAAGGGCTGGACAAGAGAAAAGGCCGGTCGAGGACCGGCCTTTTTGTTTGCGCGAAACCGCGTCAGGCGATATGGGCCAACTGGCCGCGCATTGTCTTCAGTGCCTTGGCCTCAATCTGACGAATCCGTTCGGCAGAGACGCCATACTCGGCGGCCAGTTCGTGGAGGGTCGCGGTGTCGCCCTCGCTCAGCCAGCGGCGCTGGATGATGTCGCGGCTGCGGTCGTCCAGTTTGGCGATCGCGTCACGAAGCCCCTCATCCTGGAGGCGTGACATCTGGGCAGTCGCCAGGGCTTCCGACGGTTCTGCATGGGGGTCGGGCAGATAGGCGATCGGCGCGAAGCGGTCCTCGTCGTCACCCCCCTGGGTTTCCAGCGGAATATCCTGTCCGCTGAGGCGGGTTTCCATTTCGACCACATCGCCGCTCTTGACGTTGAGCTGGCTCGCCACGGCCTCGACCTCGTCGGGACGCAGCGTATTGCTGCTCGACTTCATGCCGCGCAGGTTGAAGAACAGCTTGCGCTGGGCCTTGGTGGTGGCCACCTTGACCAGGCGCCAGTTCTTCAGGATGAACTCGTGGATCTCGGCCTTGATCCAGTGGATCGCGAAGGAGACAAGACGCACGCCCCGGTCGGGGTCGAAGCGCTTGACTGCCTTCATGAGGCCAATGTTGCCTTCCTGGATCAGGTCGGCGTGGGGCAGGCCATAGCCGAGGTAGCCCCGTGCGATGGCGACAACCAGCCGCAGGTGGGACATCACCAGCTTGCGCGCGGCGTCGATGTCGTCCTCGTCACGGAAGCGATGGGCAAGATCCACCTCTTCCTGCTCCGTGAGCATCGGCAGCCGATTGACCGACTGGATGTACTGATCGATGCTGCCCGCAGAGGACGGAACCGGCAAAGACAGGGTCGCATTCATCTAAATATTTCCTCCTCGCGATCTATGTTAGCACTCGATCGATGAGAGTGCTAACGGTCTGAAATGGTTCCCGCTTGAGCGCATCGGATGCTGCGCCGCGGCAGCAGAGACTGTGATTTTTGCCGCCTTACCCGCCGGGTGCTTTCCTGTTTTGAGGCGCGCCAACTAAAGTATTGGCCCCGATTGACGTTGCCCCGTGGATAGACCGCCTGATAGCGCGATGCCATTCGATGACAGATTCCAGCACGATCGAGTCACCTGAGGTCACCCAGAATCCGCCGGACGTGAGCGCGCGGGGCGTCGACGTGTTGCTCGAATGCCTGCTTGCCGTGATCCGGAGCCACGGTGGCACTCTGACGGGTGAGGCCGCCGTTGCGGGTCTGCCCCTCGATGGTGCGCCGCTACCGCCGTCCCTGATCGGCCGGGCGGCGAGGCGGGCCGGGTTCGCGAGCCGGATCGTCCGGCAGCCCCTGTCGTCTCTGAACGATGCCCTGCTGCCGGCCATTGTTCTCCTCGAGGGGGACACGGCGTGCGTGGTGGTCGAGCGCGACGAGGCAGGATATACGGTCATTCACCCGGAACTTGGCGATGCCGTAACCCACGTGCCGGCGAAGGCGCTGGCGGTGCGTTATGCAGGGACCACGATCTACGTGCGGCCGGAGTTCCGCTTCGATGCCCGCGCCCCGGAGGTCGGCCACATCCGCGGACGGCACTGGTTCTGGTCGACCCTCGCCGACAACGCCACGCTGTACCGCGATGTGCTGCTCGCCGCGCTGATGATCAACGTGTTCGCGGTCGCGCTCCCCCTGTTCACGATGAATGTGTACGACCGGGTGGTTCCCAACAATGCCACCGACACCCTGTGGATCCTCGCTGTCGGCGTGGCGCTCGTGGTCGCGGCGGATGCCCTGCTGCGCACCTTGCGCGGCTATTTCGTAGACCTCGCGGGCAGCCGCGTCGATGTGCGGCTCTCCGCCTACATCATGGAGCGGGTGCTCGGCATCCGGCTCGAGCATCGACCGATCTCCGCCGGGTCGTTTGCGGCCAACCTGCGCTCCTTCGAGACAGTGCGCGACTTCATTACGTCAGCCACGATCACGGCCTTCGTCGACCTGCCCTTTGGCGTCATCTTTCTGCTCGTGATCGGCTGGATCGCCTTGCCCATGACCGTGCCGGTCATCGTCGGCGCGTGCGTCGTCGGACTCTATGCACTGTCCGTGCGCCCGAAGATGCAGGCACTCACCGAGACGACCTATCGCGCGAGCGCCCAGCGCAATGCGACCCTGGTCGAGAGCCTGGTCGGGCTGGAAACGGTCAAGTCCCTCGGCGCCGAAGGGGTGATGCAGAAGCGATGGGAATCGAGCGCCGCCTTCCTGGCCCGCGTCGGCGCCCAGCTTCGCCTGCTCTCGGCCACCACAGCCAACGGGGCCATGTGGGCGCAGCAGAGTGTGAACATCGCGCTGATCGTGACCGGTGTCTATCTGATCGGTGAGGGCGAACTGACGCTGGGTGGCCTGATCGCGTGCTCGATGCTGGGTTCGCGGGCCTTGCAGCCGGTGGGGCAGGTAACGGCGCTGCTCGTCCAGTATCACAATGCGGCGACGGCATTGAAGTCGCTCGACGAGATCCTGAGCCAGCCGGTCGAACGACCCATGGGCTCGAATTTCGTCACTCGCCAACGCTTCGACGGGGGCATCGAGTTCAAGGATGTCAGCTTCTCGTACCCCGGCCAGGAGGCGACGGCCTTGCGCAATGTGTCGCTGCGCATCAATCCCGGCGAACACGTTGCGATCCTCGGGCGTGTCGGCTCCGGCAAGACCACCCTGCAGAAGCTGATCCTCGGACTCTACCAGCCGACGGAAGGCGCGGTGCTGATCGATGGCATCGACCTGCGGCAGATCGACCCGGCCGAGCTCCGGCGCCACGTGGGCTATGTCTCGCAGGACGCCAACATGTTCTACGGGACACTGCGGGACAACCTCACCATTGCCGCGCGGCAGGCGACCGACGAGCAGATCCTCGAGGCGGCGCGGGTCGGGGGGATTGTCGAGTTCGTCAATAGCCATCCGCAGGGCTTCGACCTGATGGTGGGCGAGCGGGGTGAATCCCTCTCGGGCGGGCAGCGGCAAGGGGTGGCTATCGCCCGCGCCGCAATCAATCGGCCGCAGATCCTGCTGCTCGACGAGCCGACCGGCGCCATGGACCACTCCAGCGAGGAGGAGGTCAAGCGGAACCTGGCGGCGTTCGCGCGCGGCCGGACGCTGCTGATTGTCACCCACAGGACGTCGCTCCTCGAATTGGCGAGCCGCGTGATCGTCGTGGACGGTGGGCGGGTCGTGGCCGACGGGCCGAAGGATCGGGTTGTTGAGGCGTTGCGACAGGGACGCATCGGGAGGGCCGGATGAAGGAGTTCCTGGCGGCACTGGTGCTGTTCTCCGGGCAGAGCGGGGCGGCGGGTCGGCGCGTCAATCCGGTCGAGGATGATCAGGCACGGGACTGGGCGAGCGATGCCGACTGGGCGCGGCTTGACCAGGAGCCCCTGCGGGCCCGCTCGATGCTGCGCTGGGCCGTGGTGGTGATCGTAGCGCTGGTGGTGTGGGCGGCGTATGCGGAGATTGACGAGGTGACCAAAGGGGAGGGGCGGGTCATCCCGTCCAGCCAGTTGCAGGTGGTCCAGGCCGTGGACGGCGGTGTCGTCGAGGAGATCCTTGCGCGGGAGGGGGAGACCGTCGAGGCTGGGCAGGTGCTGGTTCGCATCGACCCGACACGCTTCGTGTCTTCGCTGCGTGAAAATCGCGCGGAGTACCTTGCGCTGCAGGCGCGGGAGGTCCGTCTCGCGGCCCTTTCCGAGGGTCGCCCTTTCGAGCCGCCGGCGGCGCTGGTCCAGGCGATCCCTGCCATCGTCGAGCAGGAGCGTGTGCACTACCGTTCCAGCCTGGACGGCCTTGAGGCCCAGATCGGCATCGCGCGCCAGCAGCTGACCCAGCGCAACGAGGAGTTGCGGGAGGTGACAGGCGCGCGGGACAACGCGGCCCGCTCGCTCGAACTGGTGTCGCGCGAACTGGCAGTGACCAAGCCGCTCGTCGGCGCTGGCGCGGTGTCCGAGGTGGAGTTGCTCAGGCTGGAGCGCGACGTGAACCGCCTCCGCGGCGACCGGGACCAGGCCGAGGCCCAGATTGCGCGGCTGCGGGCGGCGATTCGCGAGGCCAACCGCAAGGTCGAGGAGGTCGAGCTCAGTTTCCGCAATCAGGTACGGACCGAGCTCTCCGAGGTGAGCGCCAAGCTCGGCAGCCTGTCGGAGGGCAGCCTGGCGCTGGCCGATCGGGTCAAGCATGCGGAGGTGCGGGCGCCGGTCCGGGGTACGGTCAAACGGCTCCTTGTGAATACCGTTGGTGGCGTGGTGCAGCCGGGCGCCGATGTGGTGGAGGTGGTGCCACTGGACGATGCGCTGGTTCTGGAGACGAAGATCCCGCCACGGGATATCGCCTTCCTGAGACCGGGCCAGCGGGCCACCGTGAAGTTCACTGCGTACGATTTTGCAATCTATGGCGGACTCGAGGCTGAACTCGAGCAGATCGGTGCCGATAGTGTTCTTGACGATGAGGGCAACGCTTTCTTCCTGGTCCGCGTCCGGACGCTTGAGAAGTCACTGGGAGAAGGCCTGCCCATCATTCCTGGCATGGTGGCGGAGGTGGACATCCTGACTGGCAAGAAATCGATCCTGAGCTATTTGCTGAAGCCGGTGTTGCGTGCAAAGGCGAACGCCTTGACGGAGCGCTGACGATGGCGGTCGCGATCTGCTCCCGCGCGGCCCTGCTCGGAACCTGGCGGAAGGCGTTTCCGGAAGGCCGGATCTGCGCGGCCCTGCCGGCGACCTCTGGCAAAGATGAGGGAGGCGGGCTGCTCTGGCTGCACGCCGAACGGCGCGACGCGGCAGGCGTGGGCGAGTGGGTGGCGGATGCGCTGCGGCGCATTCCCCACGCCCGGATCGTCGTCATGAGCGACGCGCCTGAACAGGTCGCCGCCCTCCATGCGCTCAACCAGGGCGCCAGGGGGTATTGCCATGCCCAGGCGGCCCCCGATCTGTTGCGCCAGATCGGCGTGGTGGTCGGCAATGGCGGGATGTGGATCGGGCCGGAGCTGATGCAGCGCGTGCTCGGCTCGGTGAATGCGCTTCTCGACAGTCGCGGGGCACCGTCCGGCGATAGCCTGAGCGCGCTGACGCCGCGCGAGCGGGCGGTGGCGATGGAGGTGTCGAAAGGCGCGACCAACAAGGAGGTGGCGCGTCGCCTCGGCATTACCGAGCGGACCGTCAAGGCGCATCTGGCCGCTACCTTCGAAAAGCTCGGCGTGCGTGATCGCCTTGAGCTTGTGATTCGCGTCCGGGAGTCGGCGACCCGTCTCGCCCGTAGCGTCGCCTGATCCGGGCGACCCTGTCCACCAGTCCAATAGTCGGGCTTGACGTGCCTCGGTATCTTCAGGCCATTGCTGCCCAAAGTGTCCATCCCGGATGCGGGCGCCCAGACAAAATCCGTTGTGGAGTCATGTCATGTCCCAAGCTGTTGCCACCGTCGTTGCTGTCATCGGAAAGGCCTATGCCCGTTCGCCGGAGGGCGTCCAGCGGGAGTTGACGCCCGGCGACGTGCTACGTGAGGGCGAAACCGTGGTTACCGGTCCCGGCGGCCGAGTCGAACTCGCGCTGGAGGGCGGTGATCTGCTGACGGTGCAGCCCGAGCAGGTGGTGCAGATGTCTGTCGAGATGCTCGCGACCGCCGACCGTGCGCCGGACGAAGGGGCCGTGGCGGACGGCTCGATCGAGCGGGTGATTCAGGCCCTCGAGGCAGGTCGTGACCTGAACGAGGAGATCGAGGCGCCCGCCGCGGGCAACACCGGCGGTGGTACGGGCGACGGCAACGATTTTGTCCGCCTTCTGCGCATCGCGGAGAGCGTCGATCCGCTGAGTATCGAATCGGCGACTGCCGCTGGCGGCACCAGCACGGAGTCCGTTCCGGCAGGCGACAACGGTGACGATGCGCCCCTCGCCGTAGACGACAGTATCAGTACGGAGCTGTCGACGACGGTTGTCATCAGTGTGCTTGCCAATGATCGCGATCCGGACGGTAACCCACTGACCATCGTGGCGGTGGGTGGTCAGCCGATTGCCGTGGGCAGCCCGGTGACCCTCGATATCGGGGTCGTCGAACTGAATGCCGACGGCACGCTGAGCTTCACGCCGGCAGATGGTGTCGAGGGCATCGTGAGCTTCCCCTATACGATCAGTGACGGGAGCGCCGAGGTCAGCGCGACGGTCACCGTGACGGTTGGCGAGGTGCCCGAAAACGATCAGCCGGTCGCGGTGGATGACACGGCCACGACCGAAGCGGGTGAGATGCTGAGTGGCAGCCTTGCGGGCAACGACACGCCAAGCCAGGACGGCGGCAACGTCTGGGCCGTTGCGACGGCTCCGTCGAATGGTTCGGTCGTGGTCAATGCCGACGGCACCTATACGTACACCCCGGCCGACGGCTTCGTTGGCGTCGACAGCTTCACCTACACGATCACCGACGCCGATGGGGACATCAGCACGGCAACCGTCACCATCGTGGTGGAAGAAGGTGGCGAGGCTCCGCCGCCGCCGGCGGACGACCAGCCGGTTGCCGTCGACGATGTCGCAGCGGCGCCGGTCGATGGCAGCGTATCCGGAGATCTGTCCGACAACGATACGCCCAGCCTGGACGGCGGCAATGTCTGGGCCATCGGCACGCTGCCGGCGAACGGCACGGCGACAGTCAATGCGGACGGCACCTTCACCTATACCCCGGACGAAGGCTTTGAGGGGCAGGACAGCTTCACCTATGTGATCACCGACGCCGACGGAGACACCAGCTCCGCGACGGTGACTATCCTTGTCGGGGGAGATTCCGACGACGCGCCCGTGGCAGTCGATGACAGCTTTACCGTGTCGCCGGGCTCGAGCGTGTCGGGCGATCTGGCCGCAAATGACACGCCGAGTGCTGACGGTGGCAACGTTTGGGCCATCGAAGAGCTGGCCGGCGGGGGTGAGGTGGTCGTCAATGCCGATGGCACCTTCACCTATACGCCGGATGCGGGCTTTGCCGGCCTCGACAGCTTCACCTACACGATCACCGATGCGGACGGTGACGTCACCCGTGCGGTCGTGAACATCGACGTGGCAGTACCAGAGGGAGCGCCGCTGGCCGAAGACGACGCATTCGTCCTCGACGGCACGGCCTCTGTCGCAGGCGACCTCGCGGCCAACGATCAACTGAGCCCAGACGGCGGTGACACCTGGGCCCTGTCCGCACCCCCCGCGAACGGCAGCGCCACGGTGAACTTCGACGGAACCTTCAGCTACACGCCGAACCCGGGTTTCACCGGTATCGACACCTTCACCTACACGGTCAGCGACGTGGACGGGGACAGCAGTACGGCCACGGTCACGATCACGGTGAATGCCGTCGCCAATCAGGATCCGCTCGCCCAGGACGACCTGGTGCCGGTGATCGAAGATACACGGGCCACCGGCAATGTCCTGACCAACGACAGTGATCCGGAAGGGGCTGACCTGACTGTCACGGGGTTCCGAGTCGACATCAACGGTGACGGCAATCCGGAATTCTTCGCGCCTGGCAGCACGGCCGTCATTGATGGCGTTGGCGAACTGACTATCGACTTCGACGGCCTGTTCACCTTCGATCCGGCGCCCGACTATTCGGGCCCCGTGCCCCCCGCCACCTACACCATCAGTGACGGTGCGGGCGGGGAAGACGAGGCGGTGCTGCGCCTTGGGCCCGTGTCGCCGGCCAATGACGACCCCACCGCCCAGAACGATGCTGCCGTGGTGCCCATCAACGGTGAAGCGACGGGCAATGTGCTCGACAACGACAGTGACCTGGACTCCGATCCCCTGACGGTCAGCAGCTTCGAGATCGACGTGGATGGCGATGGCGTGGCGGAGTCATTCGCCGCGGGAGCCGTCGCTTCAATCGCCGGCGTCGGCTCCCTGCGGGTCGATGCGAACGGCGACTTTGCTTTCACCCCAGTGGCTGACTACGCGGGCGCGATCCCGGTTGCGACCTACACGGTTGAGGATGGGGAAGGCGGGTCGGCCACGGCCGAGTTGCAGCTTTCCATGGGCGGCAATCAGCCGCCTGTGGCCGTCGACGATGAATTGCCCGTCACCGAAGACACGCCGGCATCCGGCAACGTGCTCGACAACGACAGCGATGCGGACGGCAATCCAATCTCCGTCACGGCGTTCGAGGTTGATACCGACGGCGACGGCATCCCGGAGACCTTCGCGCCCGGCGAAACGGCAACGATCTCGGGTGTCGGCACCCTGGTCATCGCAGGCAACGGCGACTTCACGTTCGAGCCCGACCCCGATTTCACCGGCGACGTCCCCGCGGTCACCTACACGGTGGGGGATGGCCTGGGCGGAGAGGATCAGGCTGTTCTGCGTCTAGGGCCGGTCTCACCGGTGAACGACGCCCCGATCGCCGTCGACGACGGCCCGCTCTCCACCGACGAAGACACCCCGCTCACCGGCATCAACGTGCTGGGCAACGACAGCGACCCGGACGGCGATCCGCTGACCGTGACCAGTGCGACGAGCCCGAATGGCACGGTCGTGATCAACCCGGACGGCACGCTCGACTTCACCCCGACGGGTGACTTCAACGGCCCGACCACGATCACCTACACCGTCGACGACGGCAACGGCGGCACCGACACGGCGACCGTCACCATCAACGTCAATCCGGTCAATGACGCACCTGTCGCCAACGACGACAGCGGCACCACCCAGGAAGACGTCCCGGTCACCTTCACGGCGGCCGAGTTGCTCTCCAACGATAGCGACATCGATGGCGACACGCTGACCATCGCGAGCGTCGGTCCGGCCACCAACGGTACCGTGGTGCTGAACCCGGACGGCACGGTG
>JAGRGD010000303.1 GCA_020445665.1 Rhodocyclaceae bacterium | reverse complement strand
GCATGTGTCACAAAATGCGGAAACGGACTCTATTCTGACTAAGCGGCGCGACCCTGCCTGACATCCGGTTAGGGTATGCTTCAACCTGACGTGTCCGCTTCGCCAAGAGGTAGTGCCGAACCGCCCTTGGCGCGGACCTGGAAGCGCTGATAGCACTCCAGCCCGCAGAAATGCTCGACGTACTCCGCGCCTTCCGGGGTGAAGGCGGCATCGAGCGGGATTTCCTTGCAGCACACGCAGCAGGCGACGGTGGCTTGATCGGTTGTGTTCATGAAGATCCCCTTCCATTGCGCGACGAAGTCGGCGAAAGCCGCCGCCGGCATCGGTTTGGCGAACAAGAATCCCTGCCCAGCGTCGCAACCGGCGTCGCGCAACTGCGCGAGGCTCGCCGGCGTCTCGACGCCCTCGGCCACGACCTCCATGCTGAGCCCGTGGGCGAGCTGGATCACCGCGCGCACGATGGTCCGGTCGTGGGCGTCCGCCGCGAGTCCGGCCACGAACGAGTGGTCGATCTTGAGCGTGGTGATGGGGCAGCATTTCAGGTGTTGCAGGCAGGAATAGCCGGTGCCGAAGTCGTCGGCGGCGAAACGCACGCCGAGGGCGCGCAGCGCGTCGAAGACCGGAAAGATCGACGGATCGCCGAACGCGACCGATTCGGTCAGCTCGATTTCCAGGTGGTCGGCAGGGAGGCCGGCATCGGTCAGGGCCTGCTGTACCTGCTCGCCGAATTGCGGCCCGACCTGGCGCTCGGACACATTGACGGCCAAGCGAAATGGTCGCCAGCCCAGCGTGCTCCACTCGTGCATCTGGCGGCAGGCTTCACCCAGCACCCACGCGCCGACTTCAGGCATCAGTCCGGACAATTCGGCTTGGGGCAGGAACGCGCCCGGCGGCAACAGGCCAAGGCTCGGGTGTCGCCAGCGCAACAGCGCTTCCGCCCCGGCAATCCGGCCGCTGAGCAGATCGACGATGGGCTGGTAGTGCAGCTCGAGCTGCCCGCGCTCGACCGCTTGGGCCAGCTCCGCCGTAGTCCATCCATCCGGCCGGGAAGCGCTCATGATCTTTCCCTGAACGCCCGCAACGCCCGCGACAGGGACAGAAGGAACAAGCCGGTCAAACCGAGTGCCGCGATGACCCAATGCTCGCCGAGGACCGCACCGGCGGTCGTACCGGCCAGCACGACGGCGAGAATGGGCAGGTGGCAGGGGCAGGTCAGCACAGCCAGTCCGCCCCACAGGTAGCCGGAGATGGGCTTGCGCTCGGGGCCGTTCATGGCAACGCCCCTTCCTGCCGGGCAACCTCGGCCCGTAGCGCAGTCAACTGCGCCTCCAGGCCCGTGAGCGCCCGTTGCCGCCGTTCGACGAGTTGGCGCAACTCGGCCAGCCAAGCCGCCGCTTCACCGGCATCCGGGGCGTCCAGCGCCCGGCACAGCCGGGTCAGCACGTCCAGGCCGACCCCCGCCTCGAAGGCGGCCCGCACGAAGCACAGCCGCTGCAAGGCATCCGCATCGAACACGCCATAGCCGCCGGCGGTGCGCGCGGCCGGACGCAGCAACCCGCGCAGCAGGTAGTCGCGGACGACATGCACGCTCACGCCGGCATCGTGGGCCAGGCGCGACACGGTGTAGGCGTTCATCGAACACCTCCTTTTCCTCACCCGGCGCAGCAGGACAGTTGCTTCACGTCCATGTTGAAGGTCTGCGCCGCGAGCTTGAGCCCCTCGACCATCGTGAGATACGGGAACAACTGGTCGGCCAGCGCCTGCACGGTCATCCGGTGGCGGATCGCCAGCGCGGCCGTCTGGATCAGTTCACCTGCCTCTGGGGCCACCGCCTGCACCCCGATCAGCCGGCCCGT
>JAGRGD010000302.1 GCA_020445665.1 Rhodocyclaceae bacterium | reverse complement strand
CTGTCGGAGAACGTCTTCCACATCCCCATGCATCCCGCCGACGAGTTTGCGGCCTTCGCCAAGCTGATCGGGCAAGGCAAGTCGATCGAGGACGTGGCCGCCGCCTTCGGCGTCACGCCGTTGGTGGTCAAGCGCCGCATGAAACTCGCCACCGTCTCGCCCAAGCTGATGGCCCTTTTTCGCGAAGACCAGATCGGCTTGGACTGCCTGATGGTGCTGGCCTCGGTGGACGATCACCAGAAGCAGGAGCAGACCTGGGCCGCGCTGCCGTCGTGGAACCGCCGTCCCGACTACCTGCGCCAACTGCTGACCCAGGGCGAGATCGAGTCCGACCGCGATGCCGTCGCCAAGTACGTCACCCTCAAGGCCTATGAGAAGGCTGGCGGTGCGCTACGGCGCGACCTTTTCAGCGACGACGACAAGAAGGCCTACCTGCTCGATGCGGCTCTGCTGGAAAAGCTGGCGACCGACAAGCTACAAAAGCGGGCCAAGCAGATCGCGGCCGAAGGCTGGAAATGGGTCGATGTCCGCGTCCGGTATGCCTTCGACGAGTACGTCAAGTACGGCGAACTGCGCAAAACGAAGCGCCAACCCAATGGCGAGGAAGCGGCCGCCCTGGAGGACCTGGAGAACCGCATCGCGGCGCTGCACGCGCAGATGGAAGCGCTGGCCGATACGGACGGCGACGAGGAGGCTTTCTACCGGCTCGAAGGTGAAGCCGAGGGTTTGGAAGAACAACGCAAGGCGCTCGATGACGCCCTCAGCGTGTGGCCAGCCGACCTGATGGCCCAGGCCGGCTGCGTCGTCCACGTCGGCCACAACGGGGTCGTCGCCGTGAAGTACGGACTGATCCGCCCCGAAGATCGCAATGACATGCTCCAGGCCGTCCGCCAAACCGCCGAGGATAGTACCGACGAGGCGCTGGTGTCGCTGCCGTCGGCCAAGACTCGCCCGACCCATTCCGAGAAGCTGATGCGCTGCCTCACCGCCCACCGTGTCGCCGCCGTCCAGGCCGAACTGATCGAGCGTCCCGACGTGGCGCTGGCCGCCATCACCGCGCATCTCGCGCAGAAAATTTTCCGGGGGAACGATCTTTACTATTGCCGCTCGGAAAACGTCTTCGCGATCACCGCGACCGACAGTCAGTTCGAGCTCCGCTCCGCCACCGAAGATCTGGAAGCCAGCGCCGCCTGGGCGAAGCTCCAGGCCGAGCGGACTGCCTGGGCCGGGCGGTTGCCGGAGAAGCCGGAGGAAGTCTTCCCCTGGCTGCTTGGCCAAGACCAGGCGACGGTGCTGCGCCTGCTCACCTTCGTCGTGGCGGTCACCGTCACGGGCATCTACGGCACCGAGCCCGAGCGGCAGAGTAACGATGCACTGGCACGGGCCTTGGGGCTGGACATGACTCAATGGTGGACAGCCACGGGGGCTTCCTACTTCAACCACGTCTCCAAGGCGCGCATCCTCGAGGTCGTCACCGAGGCGGTCGATGCCAACGCCGCCAGCCCGCTGGCCGCGCTCAAAAAGGATGCCGTGGTGACGGGGGCGGAACAGACGGTGGCCGGCACGGGCTGGCTGCCCGCCTGCCTGCGCATCCGCACCGCCGAGACCAGGCAGACCGACGCGGCAGCGGACGACACGAGCAGGGTGTCCGGCGAGCCAGCTGTGACGGCGTGAGGCACGCCGCAAGGCGATGCCGGGCGGGACCGATTGCGCCGCCCGGCATCGCCTTGTCCGCGCGCCGCTCACACCGGCACGGCCGCCCCGTTGTCATCGTCGCGCTTCGGTTCGGGCGAGCCAACCGGCCGGCCACCTGGTTTGATGATCCTACCGATATAGGCATCTGCGGCCCTTGCGCGCGCATGCCCCGCCAGTTGCGACACTGCCAGCCGCGCCGCCCGATCCAGTTCCGGTGATACCGGCCCGCCACCCCGGACCGGGGACGGCACCCCGGTGACATCTTCATAGGCATCGTTGAGAACCTCGTGGCGCAGGCCGTGACCTGTCGCGCCCTGCTTGCGCAGAGTAATGCCGAATTTCTCCAGGACGTAGTCCAGCCGCCGCAGGTTACGCTTCAAGTCCCGACGCGGATCGCCCATGTGGGCGTCGCGACCATCGACCACGCCTTGGGCAAACTCCAGCGCTGCCAGTTGAACCGGACTGTCCAGGGGAATCCACCGCACCCGGCCGCCCTTGCCCTTGACCCATGCATACCGATCCGCCTTCTGCTGGTTCTCTGGCAGCCCGGTCTCGCTGAACGGCATGACGTGCTGGAACGGCCGGAACTGCACCGACTCCTTGCGCCGCAGGCCCAGGGCCGACATCAGCCGCAGCGATGCGCCGACACGGAGGTCGAACTCGCACACCGCGGCGATTACCGCCTCGGCATCGATCCCTTGGGCGGTCCAACTCTTGTCGCGCTGGGCAGACTCATGGCGCTGGTACTCCTCCAGGCTCAGGCCGTAGTGGCCCGGCTTGCGCACGAACCCGTGCTTGCCCATCCACATCGCCAGTCCCCGCAGGAAGCTCAGGTAGGTCTGGATGGTCGCCGGCGCCAGATGCGCCTGCTGCCAGACCTGCACCATGGCGTGGATGTGCTTCTGTCCGAGGTTGCGTGGATCCGGCACGGTCTTGAAGCCCGCCTTCTGCTTCAGGTCGCGGAAGAAGCGCCGCAGGAACTGCGCACGCTCCTGCCGCGTCTTGTGCGAGACGGTTTTCTCCAGCGCCGTGTGCTGGGTGTTGAAGAGTTTGATCAGGACCTCCAGCACCTTGAGCGGCGGCGCCTTGCCCGGCTGGTAGCGGGCGAGGATTTCCTGGGGTGTTTTGCCCGCCCAACCCTGGGGGCGAGCGGGTTGCTGCTGGCTCGAGCGACCGGGGCTGGCAGGTTCCTGCACCCGGCGGCGAGAAGTACGGCGAAGAATGGCGTCGGACATGGTAATGGCTCCATGGTCGAAGGCCCGCCGCCCGAACGGCAAGCCGATGTTGGCGATGAAAGGTGGAATCCCGGGCAGTTCCCGGCAGGACGGATTCCGTTGCCCGCGCCGGTCAGTGGTCAAGAACTTCGGCACCGCGCGCGACCACGGCGTCGCGGCACCTACCCAGGAGGTTCGTCGGCCAGCGCGTCCGCGCTCGCCAACTCGGTCGGTCTTAAAAACGAAACGGGTTGATCCGGCCCATCCGTGCATTTCTGCAGCCATGGGGGTGGTGATGCCGGCCGGCCTCTGGGGCGTGGCTTGGGCATCGGCGGCGAGGTCTGGCCTCGCGCCATCTGGTGGATCGGTTCTGGAGTCGTAGCGCCATCCACTCGCATGGGTCCGCCCCTGACCGAAAGTCCAGGGCGGTGTCGAGGGTATGAGCGAAGGCGCGCGGGGAGCCCAAGAGGGCAAACACAACCGCGCGCTGCGTGGAACGCGTGCTCAAGGGAAGGCGGGAACAGGGGCACGGCATCGGGTGCCGGCCGGGTGCTCTGTTGGCCGTGGTGCGCTTCAGGGAGCGCCCAGCGATGAACGCTGGCCAAGCCACGGCGACTTGCACTACGAGAAAGACCTCGGGACCGCCGCCTCAAGGGCGACGACAGTGCCGGCCACATTGGATTGGGACCGGCGCTTCAAGGGCAGGTAACGACTGCGACGCCTTTTGCTCCGCGATGGAGCGGGGCCAGGATGGCCCTCGGGAAACCGTAGTTGACGCCAAGCGGGTAGGGCGGTCAAGCGGGCGCCTTGCAAACGCGCCGATTTGCCGGCGATTGCGGGTGGCACTTGCGCGTTCGGGAGAGTGCGGTAAGGCGCATTTATTGTCGCGAAGCGGCGGGCAACGAGGTGGCGGGCGGGCTTGACGGGGGAAATCTCTGCCTCTGGTCCTGAGCGGGGCAACTCAGGGCGATGCTCGCGCGCTGACCGCTCCGGCGGCAACTGCCGCGCATGGGGTTGATGCCCGCCATTTGAATGAGAGCGTAGTGACACACACGCAGCCCCGCCGGGGGATGACGCTTTCAAGTGTCAGCGAGATGTCCGTGCATCGCCGGTTCGCTGACAGCGGGCCGGGCCCGATGCCGAAATCGGCCTCTTTGAGTGGGGATTCCGTGTGGCGGGATCAGATCGCCCTGT
>JAGRGD010000301.1 GCA_020445665.1 Rhodocyclaceae bacterium | reverse complement strand
TCAGACAAGCAGACATGACGGCCACGGCAGTGCTGAATCGGGTGAATCCGGGAAGCGAAAAAAGAAAGGCCTGGACTTTGCAGTCCAGGCCAAATCCACACCATTGGAGGAGGGTGGAGGAGACAGTTCGAACTCTAGCACGCCGATTGCTGCAACGCAACAACTTTTTCACGCGCGGGTTCGAATCGCCTTCAGGCCTGCTGCCACAGGCCTACCAGATGCGCCCGATGCGGGACCAGGTGCATCACCTCCACCGCCAGTACCGGACCGCTCAGGGTGTGGCCGGAGAGCGTGGCCTGCACCGAAGCGTCCATTCCTTCCACCGTCACCGGGATCGGTCCCTGATCGGCCTTCAGGCGGACCTTGCGGAACTCGTCGGTCAGCATCACTGATCCGTTGGTGAGGTTGAGATTGCCCTGCAGTTCACTGGAGACACCCGAAGTCTGCACTGCGTTCAGCCGGCAGGGCACCAGCCGGTAGTCGCTCACCAGCGCGAGCGACTGGCGTCTCAGGTACTTGAGAAGCTCGGGTTCGAGCGACGGCGCCTTGGCCGCGGCCCGGGCGCAAAGGGTTTCCAGTTCGGCGTCCGTCAGATGGGCCGTCACCTTCTTCGCGATGGCAATGTCGATGCTCGGCGCCTTGAGGTTCTCGACCTCCACGTGGTGGTGGTGCGAGAGTACCTGGACCGCCGATTTCGCGAGCTGCTTCTTGCTGATCGCAGGCAGACCCTGAAGCACGGTCGCACCCAGCATCGCGCACAGGTCCCGGCAGAGCGCCGAATGGTCTTCCTTGAGCAGGCCGGCCGGAATCATCAGATCCAGATCGAACTGCAATTTCAGTTTGGCGTTCGGCTGACTCATGGACGTGACTTCTCAAGGGCTGACATTTCGATTGTTACGTCCGCGTGGCGCCAGACTTGAGTGTGCCTTCCGGAGCGGGCCGGGCAAATTGCCCGCAGGTCCGCGGGCAGCTCACGGCGGAGCACAGCGCGACCTCCCACCAGAATCGCCCTGACATCCAGACCGAAATCCGCCCACCATGCCCCAACACGCTACCCGCTACCGCCGCCACCGCATCGCGCTGCTGCTGCTCCTGCCTTCGCTGGCCCACGCGGTCTACTGCGGTGGCCCCGCGGCGCCGGAGGAGAACGGGGGCGGCCTGTCAATGCAGGCCCTGGCCGAGCGGCCCGCCAGCATGCTGACCTGTGCCGCAGGCTACTGGGCCGAGAAGTGCGGCGACCACGCGACGGCCCACCGCATCTACGATAAATGCATCGCGGCTGGCTACGCCGGGGCCATGATCTGGAAGGCCTTGCTGCTTGAGGATGGCGCAGGCATCGAACCCGACCCGGAGCGTGCCACCGACCTGCTCCACCGTGCGGCCACCAGCGGTGACAGTCAGTATGCGACCCTTGGCAAACTGCACTACGCGTCCAACCTGTATCTCGGCCGCGGCATCGAGAAGGACGAAGCGGCGGCACGCCAATGGTTCGAAGCCGCCGCCGCCGAAGGCAGCGAGGAGGCCGCCACTTTCCTTCGGACGGGCTACCACACCGGCGCCAGGGATCAGAGCGGCCTCGGCGTCGGCGCTCCGCCGGATGCGGTCGCGGGGCCATCCCTCTCGGCCGTCGCCAGCGATCCCGAGCCCCTGCCTGGCTGGGCTCTCGGCGCGATGCTGGCGCTGATCGGCCTCGGCGCCGCATTCCAGGCCATGCGGCGCCCGACCCGGGAGCGGGCAGCATGAGCATGGGTGCGACCCTCGAGGGACTGATGCACACGGTCAGCCAGAGCTTCCTGACGCCCGTCCTGATTGCCATCAGCGTGCTCTTCGCCTACGCGCTATTCGCCCTCGGCGCCTTCGCCTGGCAGGCCGTCCAGCGCCGACGCGGACAGCTCGCCGGATTCGAGTTGCGCCACGCAAGACATCTCGCGCCCGATCTCACCGAGGTCGATCTTGAAGTGCTCGCCGCCCGCCGCCTCGAGCCCGCCCGCCTGACCAGCCGTGTCGCGCCGATGCTGGGGCTCGTCGCGACGATGATCCCGATGGGGCCGGCCCTGCAGGCCCTCGGCGACGGCAACCTGGCCGACGTCTCCCGCAGCCTCAGTGTGGCCTTCTCCGCGGTGATCCTGTCGCTGATCGCTGCCAGCCTGACTCACGGCGTCGTGCAGGTGCGGCGGCGCTGGTACCTGGCCGAGATCGCCACGCTCGATGCGGAAGCCGAGGCATGAGGGCGGGCCTGCTGGACGATGACGCCACGGACGACCCGCTCCTGTCCGTTGTGAATCTGATCGATATCTTCCTCGTCATCATCGCGGCCCTGCTGCTGGCGGTGGCCGCCAACCCGGAGACGCCCTTCATCGGCGGCCGGGCCACGATCATTCGCCATGCGGGAACGCCGGCCATGGAGATCGTGGTCCATGACGGCCGGCAGGTGACGCGCTATCGCGCGGACGGTGGCCGTGGGCAGGGTGCGGGGGTCCGCGTCGGGGCAGCCTACCGCCTGCCCGACGGCTCACTGGTCTACGTGCCGGAGTAGACGACGCTCAGGGCTTGGCGGGCAGGCGGGACATCATGTCGTCGACAAGTTCCCGCGTGACTTCGCCGGCATCCTGGAAGCCGTGCAGCGCCGAGTTCTCCCACCGGCCAGTGGCCAGCAGGGCGCCGCTATCGCCCTCGTAAAAGCGGATCGTCAGGGACTTGAGATACATCACGACATCCCAGCGCCAGACGTCGTTGTAGGCCACGATCAGGTCCACATCGGCGGACTTGCGGGTGCCGGCCGGCAGCGGGGGCGTCAGCACCAGGCCGTGGGCAGAAAGGGCGTCGCCGACATGCGCGTCCATGTCCTCCGATTTGTCCGCCCGCGGCACCAGCGCGGCGGTTTCGAGCGACGGGATGGCTTCTAGCCGGCCCACCTGCACCTCGCGGGTGGTGCCGCATCCGGCGAGCAGGATGACGGATAGGAGGACGGCGAAGACGCGAACGAACATGGCACGGGCTCTCGGAAAAAGCAGCCACCGTATCACATTCGCATAGATCGAAAGCCCTCAGCTGGAGCAGCTCACCTCGAGACCGTCGGCCCAGTCGGGCGGCGGCGCGGCGAAGCGGGCATGACGAGGTTGCTCGTCAAAGGGCCGGCGCAGGCAGTCGAGCACTTCTGCCACGACGCCGAAATCGCCGCCCTGGGCGGCCCGGATCGCCGTCTCGGCGACCCAGTTGCGCAGCACATAGCTCGGGTTGGCCCGATTCATCGACTGCTGGCGCTCACCGTCGGCGCGCCCCTCAAGCATCAGCCGCTGCCGCCAGCTGGCGAGCCAGGCATCACAGTCGTCCCGGTCCGGAAACAGGTCGCGCACCGGCGCATCGAGCTGCGCCCGTGTGGCCGCATCGGGTCGCGATGGCAGACGGCCGAGCTGGCGGAAGAACATCGGGTAGTCGCAGCGATTGCGCTGAAGCAGCCCGTACAGGCCGCCGATGAGGGACTCGTCGTCCGGGTGGGGCGCGGCGAAGCCCAGCTTGGCGCGCATCGCGGCGGCAAAGCGCGCGTTGTAGGCGTCGGCGTAGGGGCCATCGACGGCGGCCCGGGCCCGCTCGGCGTCATCGCCGAGCAGGGGCAGCAGGGCCGTCGCGAGGGCCAGCAGGTTCCAGTGGGCGACCTGCGGCTGGCGCGAGAAGCGGTAGCGCCCGGCCGAGTCCGAGTGGTTGCAGACATGGGCCCCGTTGAAGGCCTCCATGAAACCGAAGGGCCCGTAATCGATGGTGAGGCCCAGGATCGACATGTTGTCGGTGTTCATCACGCCGTGCATGAAGCCGACCGCCTGCCACTGGGCGACCAGGTGGCCGGTGCTGCGGGAGACGGCGGCCAGCAGGGCCTCGGCCCGGTTGGCCGAATCGAACGCTTCCGGAAAGTGCCGCTCGGTCACGTGGTCCACCAGCAGGCGAAGGGCCTCGATGTCGCGCGCCGCGGCCCAGTGCTCGAACGAGCCGAAGCGGACGAAGCTCGGCGCCAGCCGGGTCACCACGGCGGCTGTCTCGGGCGTCTCCCGGTGGACCACCAGCGGCGAACCGACGAGCGCCAGGGCCCGGGTGGTCGGGATATCCAGCGCGGCCATGGCCTCGGAACACAGGAACTCGCGGATCGACGAGCGCAGCACGGCGCGGCCATCGCCCATGCGCGAATACGGCGTGCGGCCGGCGCCCTTGAGCTGGACCTCCCAGTTCCCCTGCGGTCCAGCGACCTCGCCAAGAAGGTGGGCCCGGCCATCGCCGAGTTGCCCCGCCCAGACACCGAACTGATGGCCCGAGTAGACCGCCGCCAGCGGATCGGAACCGGGCAGGCGGCGATTGCCCGCCAGCCAGGCTACCGCCTCGGGGCACGCCAGCACGTCGGGGGCAAGGCCCAGCAGCGCGGTCGCATCCGGGCTCACCGCGACCAGATGCGGGTCGGGCACGCCCCAGGGCTCGAGGCGGGTATAGAAGCGTTCGGGCAGGCGCGCGAAGCCATTGTCGAAGGCCGGCGCCAGACGGGCGCGTGCCCTTTCGGGTGCGTTCATTTCTCTCTGTATCCGGGTTGGGGGCGACTCTGCGGTGCCCTGCCGTTGCCACAGAATCCTCCGGAATCGCGACACATGCAAGCGTGGCTACCCGGTCGCTGGCACGACTGTTGCGTTTCGATTTCATTCGACCATGCCCCCCAGCGACCTATCATGAGCGACATGACGACTCAGCAACCGATCCGCCACCGCCTGGAAACGCTCCAGCACAAGCTCGAGCATGGCCTCGTCGAGAGGCGGCGGGAAGTCCGCCTGATCCTGCTGGCCGCGCTCGCCGGCGAGCACAGCCTGCTCCTCGGTCCGCCCGGCACGGCCAAGAGCGAGCTGGCCCGCCGCCTGCACCGGGCCTTCGCCGAGGCCACCTATTTCGAGCGCCTGCTGACCCGCTTCTCGGTGCCGGAAGAACTGTTCGGCCCGCTGTCGATCCGGGCCCTCGAGGAGGACCGCTACGAGCGCCACATTGCCGGCTTCCTGCCGGAGGCCTCGATCGCCTTCATCGACGAGGTCTTCAAGGCCAACAGCGCAATCCTCAACGCGCTGCTCACCCTGCTCAACGAGCGGGAGTTCGACAACGGCGCCGGGCGCATCCACTGTCCGCTGATCAGTGCCATCGGCGCCAGCAACGAGGTCCCTGACGACGAAGTCGCTGCCGCCTTCTTCGACCGTTTCCTGCTGCGCATCCCGGTGGCCCCGGTGAGCGGCGACGGCTTCCGGGCCCTGCTCGCGCTGGACCCCGGGCCGTCCGACCACATCGTCTACGAGGAGGCCCTCGGCGCCGATGAGCGGCAGGCGCTGGCGCGGGCCGCTGCCGCCGTCTCCCTGCCCCCTGCAGAGGCCGACCGGCTGGTGGAGTTGCGCGAGTGGCTGGCCGCCGAGGCGATCCCGGTGTCCGACCGCCGCTGGGTCAAGATGGCGGCCCTGCTGCGCACCGCGGCGGCGACAGAGGGGCGCACGGCGATCCGCGTGTGGGATCTGCTGCTGCTGCCGATGTGCATTGGCAGCGATGCTGCCTCGCAGGCAGGCGTCACCGACTGGCTGACCTCGCGCCTCGGGGTTCGGGTGGCTTTTGCCCCGCCGCGCCTGCAGCGCGTCGTGGCGGCCTTCGAGGGGCAGTTGCTGGCCGAGCAGAACGCCGACGATCTCGACTACGACGATGACGGGCGGCTACGCATGACCGACGCCCAGATTGCCGGCGAGGTCAATGACATGAAGGGGGGCAGCCAGGCCCTGCGGATGACCTACACGCGGCGGCGGCGTTTTGGCGCGACCCACATCGACGCGCGCACCGGCCAGATCGATGACCTGATCACGCGCATCGAGGGCTACGGGGCCGAACTGGCCGCCACACGGGAAGACTTCCGGCGCTATCGCGAGGGCAGCCTGTGGCTCGACGAGTGCCTGGCGGCCCGGGTGGACGACAACCTCGCCGCAACCGCAGCAGCCCTGGGGGACTTCGCCGCCCGCAGCAGCGCCTGCCGCGCCGGTTTCGCCGCACTGCCCCGCCTCGATGGGGATCCGGGCAAGCTGCCGGCGCCGGTCGACCACGAGCCCCTCGACGCCTGATGACCGCCGCGCCCACGCCGCTGCTGTTCAACCGGCGTGAAGCCCGCCTGCGCCATATCGAAGCACTGCCGGTACGTCTGCGATCGGCGGCCCTGACCCACTCCTGTGGCGCCCTCGAGCCTCGGCTGGCCGGCCTGCTCGAGCGCTACGTTGCGCTGCTCGCAGGGCGCCTGCCGGCGGCGGATGCGGCGCCCTGGCCACCCGCGGAGATCGGCGAACCGCTCGACGCGGTGATGCACCGCCTCGCGCTGCCGGATTTCTGCGCCGGCCACGAGGAGCTGGCCGAAACGGTGCTGATGGGGGCGCTGTTCCATACCGATTTCATCCCCGGCTACGTCGACCGCGGCGTGGACCGGGCACAGGCCATCACCTTCGCCATCGAGGCCTTCGCCGCCGACTGGCAAAGCCGCTGCGGCGACATGAAATCGCTGGTCGACGTCTTCGGCGACCTCGGCGATCTGCCCAAGCACGCGCGCTGGGACCGGCTGCGGGGGCTGCTGCGCTCGGACGGCTGGCAGGAGGTGGTGCGCATCCGCCAGCTGCTCGAACGCCTGCCCGAGCTGGCGCGCCTGATCCGCGGCCTCGGCCGGGCAAGGGTCACCGAGTTGCCCGACGAGCGGGGGCAGCAGACGGAGACCGTCGTCGAGCCGGCCCAGGCGCGGGTACCCGAGGCCCGCAATGTGCATGTGCCGGATCTCCCCGGGGAGACGCAGGGGGTCTGCCGCTCCGACCGGATCGCGCGAATGCTGCCGGCCGAGGCCCTGCTGCTCGGCCATCCGCGCCTGCGCCTGGTGTGGCACGCCCGCCGCGCCGAGCGCAGCCTGCTGGCCTACGAGGACGACGACCGGATGAGCGAGACCCACCTGCGCGACGCGCGGGTGGAGCGGCCGGTCAACCGGCCCTGCCCGGACCGGCGCCTCGAGATGGGGCCGCTGATCGTCTGCGTGGACACCTCGGGCTCGATGCAGGGCGGCGCCGAGGCCGTGGCGAAGGCGGTCGTGCTCGAAGCCATGCGTACTGCCCACGCCCAGTCCCGCGACTGCCGCGTGGTCACCTTCGGTGGCGAAGGCGAGCTGATCGAGATGGACCTGCCCCTCGACCCCGACGGGCTCGAGCGGCTGACCCGCTTCCTCGGCCAGGCCTACCGGGGCGGCACCGACATCTGCGGCCCCCTGGCGCACTGCATCGACCGCATCTCGGAAGCCCGCTGGCAGCTGGCCGATCTGCTGGTGGCGAGCGACGGCGAGTTCGGCGCAACACCCGACGTGGTGGACCGCCTCGAAGTGGCCAAGCGCGAACAGGGCCTGCGGGTGCAGGGGGTGCTGATCGGCGACCGGGAGACCATCGGTTTCCTCGAGATTGCCGACCATATCCATTGGGTGCGCGACTGGCGTCACTTCGGCGGCCGCAGCAGCGACAGCCCGGTGCACTCCCAGAGCCTGACCTCGATGTATTTCCCCGGTGCGCTGCGCAACGCCGCGACGCGGGCCGGCACGGTCAGCGCCCAGGACGCCTCGGCGGCGGTGCGACGCGGCGAGCGTCAGGCAGGCCCCGCTGCACCGGCGGGGGAGCCGGAATCGTGAGCACGCCGGACACGCGCCCACCGCGCCGTGCGCTGTGGATGCGGCTGGCCCTCGTCGCCGCATTCCTGGTGGCCCTGTTCGCGATCGCCGAAGCGACCGGCCTGCGTCGCGAGCTCGACCTCGACATGCTGCGGGACACGCTGACGGCCCACCCGATCCGCGGACTCGCACTCTTCGTCGCCCTCTTCTGCCTGGGCAACCTGGCCCAGATCCCCGGCTGGCTGTTCCTGGCCGCGGCGGTGCTGGCGCTGGGCCGCACGGGCGGAGGGGTCGTCACCTATCTGGCTGCCAGCACCTCCTGCATGGTGACGTTCTACTGCGTCCGGTGGCTCGGCGGCGATGCCCTGCGTCAGCTCGACGGCCATCTCGCACGCCGGCTGATCGCACGCCTCGACCGGGCGCCGGTGGCGAGCATGATGGCCTTGCGGACCCTGTTCCAGACGGCTCCGGCCCTCAACTACAGCCTCGCCCTGGCCGGCGTGCGCAGCCGCGACTACCTGTTCGCGACGCTCGCCGGCCTGCCCCTGCCCATCGTCCTCTACTGCCTGTTCTTCGACTACGTGGCGATGGCGCTCGGCATCGTCTGACGCGGCACGGCCCGGGCACCGGCTGTGGTGTATCCGCCGCACCACACGCGCCACCGCGCCCACGCCTTTTGTTTGCGCCGCACCACCAGCCCGCGATGTTCCCGGCTACACTCCGCACGCGTCCGCACCGTCGAGTCGTGCCCCCGCGGCCGGCGCACCCCAGACATCCAGCCTGACCAAACATCCAGGCCCCGCCGGCGAAGCCCCGGACGGGGCCCTCTGCTGTCGGAGAAAGCATGGGAGAAGCCCTTTACCGGGACGGTGCCGCGGAGCCGCCGGACGAAGACGCCGTGTTCGAGAGAATCGCCACCGCCCTCGCCGATCGCGGCTGGTGCGTCGTCGACGAGGGCTTGCCACCGCCACTCGTCGGCGATCTGGCCGACCGGGTGCGTCAGCTGTCCACGGCGACCTTCCACACCGCCAGCGTCGGGCGCGACCAGGACCAGATGCACAACGCCTTCGTCCGCCGCGACGAGATCCGCTGGATCGAGGGCGAAGACGCAGCCGAACAGGCCTGGCTGGCCTGGGCCGGTCGCCTGCGCAGCTACCTCAACCGGCGCCTGTTCCTCGGCCTGTTCTCCTTCGAGTGTCACTTCGCCCACTATCCGCCCGGCGCCTTCTACAAGCGCCACGTCGATGCCTTCCGCGGTGAGGCCAACCGCATCCTGACCACGGTGCTGTACCTGAATCCCGGCTGGGCGCCGGACGACGGCGGCGAGATGCTGCTCTATCCCGAGGACGGCGACGGCGAACCCCGACGCATTCGGCCGGAGATCGGCACCCTCGCCGTGTTCCTCAGCGAGGCCTTTCCCCACGAGGTGCTGCCGGCACGGCGCGACCGCTACTCGATCGCCGGCTGGTTCCGCCTCAACGCATCGACGGCGGAGCGGGTCGACCCGCCCTGCTGAGCCGCCGCAGGGCCGGTCATTCGGCGAGCCAGGCGTCCGCACACTGGCGCATGGCCGCTGCCATCGGCGGAGAGAACGGGTGGTGGCCACCGCCCTCGACCCACACGAGGCGACTGCCGGACAGGGTCCTGCCGGCGCGCCAGCTGTTTGCCGGCCGGCACACGAGATCCTGCCGGCCATGCAGCCAGGTCACCGGAAGACCATGCAGGCGGCCGATGTCGCCGAGCACCCGGCGCTCGCCGAGGAAGCAGCGGCGCGACAGGTAGTGGGCCTGGACCCGGTAGCGGTGCCGCGTGGCGTCATCGACCGGCGCGGCGACGGGACCGCCCCCCTGCAGCGCCGACTCCCAGTCGCGCCAGGCCTGCGCCACCCGGGTCTGCAGGGCCACGTCGTCACCGCCGAAGACACGCCACAGCCACGCCTGCAGGTGCCGCTGCCGACTACGCGGGACCGCCTCGAGGAAAGCCTGCCAGGCGTCGGGCAGCAAGGCGCCGGCACCGCCGAAGAACCAGTCGAGATCGGATGGGCCGGTCAGGAACAGGGCGCGCAGCAGCAGCCCGACCACCCTTGCCCGCTCGCGCGCCGCATAGGCAACCGCCAGCGTCGCCCCCCAGGAGCCGCCGCTGACCCGCCAGCGCGCGATCCCGAGGTGGCGGCGGATGGCCTCGATGTCCTCCAGCAGCGCGCCGGTGTGGTTGTGCCGCAACTCGCCCGGCGGTTCGCTGCGACCGCAACCGCGCTGGTCGAACTGGACAATGCGGCAGCGATCCGGGTCGAAGAAGCGGCGCTGCATGGCCGAAGCGGACGAGCCCGGGCCACCATGCAGAAGCAGCACGGGCAGCCCCTGCGGATTGCCGCTTTGCTGGACGTGGACGCGATGGCCGCCCCCCAACTCGAGCCAGGTTACGTCGAAAGCGTCGACGACGGGGTAGAGCGGCGTATCGGCGGGCTCGGACATGGCGCGATGGTAGCGCCCCCGGGGCCGCCACGAGGGCCAACTCCAGAAAATCATGAGACCCAATTGCAGAAGCAAATGATGATCTCGATCAACACTGCGATCAGACTCTCACCACGACGTCGCGGTAATTGCGAACGTTCCGCGGCACCCGCCGCGGCCTCACACAACAGGAGACACCACCATGAAATGGGAAACCCCCGCAGCAGCCGACTTCCGCTTTGGTTTCGAAATCACGATGTACATCGCCAGCCGCTGATCACCCGCGTCTGAATCGATGAACGCGAGGCCCGCGCAAGCGGGCCTCGTCATCTGGAAGTTCCCCCATGCAAGTTGTCGTACTCGGCGCGGCAGCCGGTGGCGGTTTCCCCCAGTGGAACTGCAACTGCCGCAACTGTGCCGGCGTCCGCGATGGCAGTGTCCGCGCCACGCCCCGCACCCAATCCTCGATCTGCGTCCGCGCCGACGGCGCCGCTGACTGGGCCCTGTTCAACACCTCCCCCGACATCCTCCAGCAGGTCAAGCAGTTCGGCCCGCTGCAGCCGGGCCGCGCGATCCGCGACACCGGCATCCGTGGCATCGTCCTGATGGACGGGCAGGTGGACCACACCACCGGCCTCTACATGCTGCGCGAGCGGGGCGAGAAGATGCCCCTGTGGTGCACCGATCCGGTCTTCGAGGACCTGACCCAGGGCAACCCGCTGCTGCGGGTGCTCGAGCACTTCTGCGGCGTCGACCGCCACGTGGTGCCGACCGACGACAGCAGCTTCGCGATCCCGGGCGTGCAGGGCATCGCCTTCACGGCCATCGCCCTGAAGAGTGCCGCGGCCCCCTACTCGCCCCACCGCAATGCCCCGGTGCCCGGCGACAACATCGGCGTGACGATCACCGACACGGCGAGCGGCAAGCGGGTGTTCTACGCCCCCGGCCTGGCCGAGATCGAACCCCACGTGTGGGAGGCCATGCAGGCCGCCGATGCGGTGATGGTCGACGGCACCTTCTGGACCGACGACGAGATGATCTCGCTCGGCCTGTCGAAGAAGCGCGGCAGCGACATCGGCCACCTCGCCCAGTCGGGCCCGGGCGGCATGATCGAGTGGCTCGGCAAGCTCCCCGCCACGACCCGCAAGGTGCTGATCCACATCAACAACACCAACCCGATCCTCGATGAAGACAGCCCCCAGCGTGCCGAGCTGACCCGGCTCGGCATCGAGGTGGCCTTCGATGGCATGGAGATATCGCTGTGAGCCTGCCCGCCTGGAGCCGTGAAGAATTCGAAGCCCGCCTGCGTGACAAGGGGCAGGCCTACCACATCTACCACCCGTTCAATGTCATGCTGAACAGCGGCAAGGCCAGCCCGGAGCAGATCCGCGGCTGGGTCGCCAACCGCTTCAGTTACCAGGTCGCGATCCCGGTCAAGGACGCGGCGGTGATGTCCAACTGCCCCGACCGCGAGATCCGCCGCGGCTGGGTCCAGCGCATCCTCGACCATGACGGCTATGGCGACGATCCGGGCGGCATCGAGGCCTGGATCCGCCTGGGCGAGGCGGTCGGCCTCTCCCGCGAGGAGATCACCGACGGCCGCCACGTGATCCCGGCCGTGCAGTTCGCCTGCGACGCCTACGTGAACTTCGCCCGCCGCGCGCCGTGGCAGGAGGCGGTGTGCTCGTCCCTGACCGAACTCTTCGCGCCGCAGATCCACAAGCAGCGCCTCGCCACCTGGCCGGAGCACTACACCTGGATCGAGAGCGAGGGCCTGCAGTATTTCCGCAACCGGGTCTCCCAGGCCCGCCGCGACGTGGAGCAGGGCCTCGAGATCACGTTGGGCTATTTCGATACCCGCGCCCTGCAGGAGCGCGCCCTCGACATCCTGCAGTTCAAGCTCGACATCTTGTGGGCCATGAACGATGCCATGGCCCAGCGCTACGGAGTCACCGAGTGAGCGCGACCGTCGACACCATCCCGGCAATCGGTCGCGGCTTCCGCCTGCAGTGGGAAGCCGCCCAGGACTGCCACGTGCTGCTCTACCCGGAGGGCATGGTCAAGCTGAACCAGTCCGCCGGCGAGATCCTGAAACGCTGTGACGGCGAGCGCGACGTCGCCGGGATCGTCACCGACCTGGAGCAGGCCTTCGGCGCCAACGGCCTCGAGAGGGACGTCCTCGCCTTCCTCGACATGGCCCACCAGCAGAAGTGGGTGCAATGGTGAGCGCCGCCCAGCGCCCCGGACCGCCCCTGTGGCTGCTGGCGGAGCTGACCTACCGCTGCCCGCTGCACTGCGTCTTCTGCTACAACCCGGTGGATTTCGCGACCCGCGAACATGAACTGTCCACCGACGACTGGCTGCGGGTGCTGCGCGAGGCCCGCGAGCAGGGCTCGGTGCAGTGCGGCTTCTCGGGTGGCGAACCGATGCTGCGCGACGACCTCGAGATCCTCGTCGCCGAAGCGCACCGGCTGGGCTACTACACCAACCTGCTGACCTCCGGCGTCGGCCTCACCGAAGCCCGCATCGCAGCCCTGAAGGAAGCCGGCCTCGATCACATCCAGCTCTCCTTCCAGGACTCGACCCGCGAGGTCAATGACTTCCTCTCCCACACCCGCACCTTCGAACTGAAGGAGAAGGTGGCGGCCATGATCAAGGCCCATGGCTACCCGATGGTGATGAACGTGGTGATCCACCGCCTCAACATCGATCACATGGACCGCATCATCGGCATGGCGGACGAGCTCGGCGCCGAATACCTGGAACTGGCCAACAGCCAGTACTACTCCTGGGCCGAAGTGAATCGCGAGCACCTGCTGCCCACCCGCGAGCAGATCGAGCGCGCCGAAGCCATCACCGCCCGCTGGCGAGAGAAGCTCGACGGCCGCATGCGCATCTTCTTCGTCGTGCCCGACTACCACGAGCGCCGTCCCAAGCGCTGCATGAACGGCTGGGGCAACGTCTTCCTGACCGTCACGCCGGATGGCACGGCCCTGCCCTGCCACACCGCGCGGATGCTGCCGGGGCTCGAGTTTCCCAACGTCCGCGACATGAGCGTGCATGACATCTGGTACGCGTCCGAAGGCTTCAACCGCTACCGGGGCACCGGCTGGATGAAGGAGCCCTGTGCCTCCTGCGACGAGAAGGAGAAGGACCTCGGCGGCTGCCGCTGCCAGGCCTACATGCTGACCCAGGATCCGGCCGCGGCCGACCCGGTGTGCGCCAAGAGCCCGCACCATCACCTGATCACCGACGCGGTCGCGCTGGCGGAACGCAGCGGCGGCAGGAGCGAGCACCCGCTGGTGTTCCGCGGCCCGGCGGAGTCGCGGCGACTGGCCAAAGCTGGCGGCGACTGAGCCGCCCGACGACAGACCGCGCACTGTTGTATAAGGGGGTTCGACACGACTACCCGGGACATCCCATGCGTCGCGCCCTGACCTGCCTCGCCCTGACCCTGTTGCCCACGCTTGCCGTCGCCGAGACCGTCGGCGAGGTCACGACGGCCTGGAAGCTGATCGGCGCCAACCACAAGGTGGTGGTCGATGCCTTCGACGACCCGCGCGTCGGCGGCGTCACCTGCTATGTATCCCGCGCCCGCACCGGTGGCCTGAAGGGCACCTTCGGCCTCGCCGAGGACAAGGCCGAAGCGTCGATCGCCTGCCGCCAGGTGGGCCCGGTCACGGTCCGCGAGCCCCTGCCCGCCAAGGAGGAAGTGTTCTCGGAGCGCATGTCGATCCTGTTCAAGCGCCTGCAGGTGGTGCGCATGGTGGATAGCCGCCGCAATGTCCTGATCTACCTCACCTATTCGGACAAGCTGATCGACGGCAGCCCGCAGAACAGCGTCACCGCGGTCGCGGTCGATCACGCCACGCCGATTCCGGTCAAGCACTGAGCCGTGCCCCTGGCCCCCTTCGACGCCCACTGGCTGGCCGAGGCAATCCGCCTGCGGGAGCAGCGCGACGGCCGCCTCGACGATGCACGCCTGCTCGACAGTCTGCGCGCGTCGGCGCGCGACTTCGACACGCGCGCGCTGGCGAGGGCCGAAGCGCTGGCCGACAGCCTGGGCTGGCGCGAGGCCCTGGCCGCATGGCACGGCAACGCCCGATTGGCCACCCTGCTGCTTGCCGCGCTGGCCTGCAGCAGCGGGGCGGCGCTTGCGTGGACCGTGGTCGGCGACGGCAGCCGACCGGTCAACCTGGTCTGGGCGCTGCTCGGCCTGCTCGGGATGCACGGCCTCAGCCTGGTGGTCTGGGGCGCCGGCATGCTGCGCGGCGGCGGCGCCTCCGGGGCCGCGCTCGGCCGCCTGTGGCTCCGGCTGGTCCGCCGCATTCCGGGCGCGGACAAGGTGCCCGAGCTACCCCGCGCCCTGGCCGTTCTGCTGGCGAAGAACGGCCTCGCCCGCTGGCTCTTCGGCCTGCTCAGCCACGGCCTGTGGGCACTGCTGCTGGCCAGCGCACTGCTGACCCTCGTCGCGCTCTTCTCGCTGCGCCGCTACGGCTTCGTCTGGGAAACGACGATCCTGTCGACCGACACGCTCGGCGCGACGATCGCGGCCCTCGACGGCCTGCCCGCCCTGATCGGCCTCGGCGCACCGGCCACCGCGGGGCTCGACGGCGCCCAGCCCGCGGCCGACCGGGCCGCCTGGGCCCAGTGGCTGATGGCCTGCCTCGCGGTCTATGGGCTGGCACCGCGGGTCGCGCTGTGGGCCTGGTGCCGCCACCGCTGGCGGCAAAGCGGCCAGCGCCTGAGGATCGACCTGGAAGAACCCGACAACCTGCTGCTGCGCCGCCACCTGATGCCCGAACATGGCGCCGCCCGCATTGCCGATCCGGCCCCGGCAGCGGTCGCCAGCGCCCACCTGAACGCACCGCGCATCGAGGCGACAGCCGGTGCCGCGCTGGTCGGCATCGAACTGGCGCCCGAACTCGACTGGCCGCCCCCCGTCGGCTGCCCCCTCAGCGTGCTGGCGCGGGTGGACAGCCGCGCCGAGCGTGAAGCGGTGGCCAGGCAGCTCGAAGCGGCGCCGCCGCGACGCCTGCTGGTCGCCTTCGATGCACGGATCAGCCCGGACCGGGGCAGCATCGCGCTGTTCGCGCGACTTGCCGCCCACGCCCAGGCGACCGCGGCCTGGCTGGTGACGGCCGAGGACCCGAGCGCCGAAAGGCCGGCGCTGTGGCGGGAAGCCCTCACCGACAGCGGCCTGCCGCCGAGCCGCATCCTGAACGAGCGCGAGGCCGCGCTGCTGTGGCTGGAGGCCGCCGATGGGTGAGCTGCCCGACCTGGCCGTCGTCGGACACACCAACGCCGGCAAGACCTCGCTGCTGCGCACCCTGACCCGGGATGCCGAGTTCGGCGAGGTGTCCGCCCGACCGGCGACCACCCGCCATGTCGAGGGCGTGGAGCTGATGGCCGACGGCCGCCCGATGCTGCGCCTCTACGACACCCCGGGGCTGGAAGACGCCCTGGGCCTGGCCGACCTGCTCGAGGCCCTGTCGGGCAACGAGCGCCTCGACGGACCGGAACAGATCGAGCGCTTCCTCGCGAGCCCCGAGGCGCGGGGCCGCTTCGAGCAGGAGGCCAAGGTCCTGCGCCAGTTGCGCGCCTCGGACGCCGCGCTGTATGTCATCGATGCGCGCGACCCGGTGCTGGCCAAATATCGCGAGGAACTGGCCATCCTCGCGCGCTGCGCGCGGCCCCTGCTGCCGATCCTGAACTTTGTCGGCCAGCCCGGCCACCGCGCCGAGGCGTGGCGCGAGATGCTGGCACGGGTCGGCCTGCACGCGGTCGTCGCCTTTGACACGGTAGCGCCTGCCGTGGACGGCGAGCGGCGCCTCTATGCGGCGCTGGCGACGCTGATCGAGCCCCACCGGGACACCCTCGAGCAGCTGATCGCGGCGCGGGCCGGCGAGGCCGTGGCGCGGGCCGACGCCGCACGCCACCTGATCGCCGAGATGCTGATCGACATTGCGGCGATGCGCCGCACCGTGGCCGAGGAGGCGGCCGAGCCGACGGCGCTCGGCGCGCTGCAGGACGCGGTACGCCAACGCGAAGGGGCGGCCGCGGACGCCCTGCTCGGCCTGTACGGGTTCCGCCGCGAGGACGCCCCGACGCTCGCCTTGCCGGTGCTGTCGGGTCGCCACGACGACGATCTCTTCCACCCCCGCGCCCTGCGTGACGCGGGGGTGCGAGTCGGCACCGGCGCCGCGACCGGGGCCGCCGCCGGGATGGGCATCGACCTCGTCACCGGCGGCCTGACCCTCGGCGCCGCGGCGGCCCTCGGGGCAATCGCCGGCGGCCTGTGGCAGACCGTGAGCCATTACGGCGAACGCCTGGGCGACCGCCTGCGCGGCTACCGCGAGCTGACCGTCGACGACGCGATCCTGCGCCTGCTGGCATTGCGTGCCCAGGCCCTGCTCGAAGCCCTGGAACGTCGCGGCCACGCCGCCACGACACGCCTCGAGCTGCCCGCCGCGGCGGCGCCGGAAGGCTGGCGGGACGCGCCCCTGCCGCCAGCCCTGGCCGAGGCCCGGATTCACCCCCACTGGAGCAGCCTGTCTGCGCGCTACACGCCCGACGAGGACCGGATGGCGGCTGCGGCCGAACTGGCGCGCGCCATCCGGGCGCTGCCCGCCCCACCTGCATCGGAGTAAGCCATGGGATTCGCCAACGACTACCTCGCCCAGATCGAGCGCATCGCCCAGCACCTGACACCGCCGCCGATCCGCGCGCTGCACCTCCCGCCGCTGACCGACGGCTCGCGCAAGTGGGGCGAATTCTGCGCCCTCGAGCTGGAAGACGGTTCCCTCGGTCTGTCCTACGTCATGCTCGACGACACCCTGGCGCGGCTGATCGAACGGCGCACAGCCCTCGGCATCGAGGGCAGTGACGCCGTGGCGCTGGCGCGCGCCTATGGCGATGCCGCACCGCTCAAGCGGACGCTCGGCTTCGCTGCAGCGAATGCCATCACCCGCCATCTGTTCGACCGGGCCGGCTTCGCGCCCGGAGACAGCGAAGACTCGATCGGCGGTCTTGCGCCCGGCCCCGACGACCATGTCGGCATGATCGGCTACTTCGCGCCGATCGCCGGCCGCATCGTCGCCAGCGGCGCCCGCCTGACGGTCGCCGAGCTGAGGACCGACCTCGCGGGCGCGCAGGAGGGCTTCGAGATCACCCTCGACCCGTCCCGCCTCGCCGCCTGCAACAAGATCCTGTCCACCTCGACGATCCTCCTCAACGACACCCTCGACACCATGCTGGGACACTGCGCCGCTGCCGAACGCTTCGCGATGATCGGCCCCAGCGCCGGCTGCCTGCCCGATGCCCTGTTCGCGCGGGGGGTCACCAGCCTGGGCGGCACCTGGATCACGGATCGCGCGGGCTTCCTCGCCACCCTGCCCAGTGGCGAGTCGTGGAGCCGTTTTTCGCGCAAATGTGCCCTCACCCCGGCGGCGTATCCGGGCCTCGACGCCCTGTTGGCCCGGGCATGATGAATCGCCTCGCCTAAAGTCCGCCCCCACCGGCTCCGTAGAACCTGCCGTGGCAGGCTCACGAGCACCGATTCGTATGCCCACCGGCGGCCCACCGGCCGCCAGGAGCCGGACGTGAATGGCAAGGACGGTACCGGCGCACCGGTACTGGCGACACGTCATGCCCCCGCCTCGCAGGCTCCGGCCCCGGGGAGGAGGGTGCCTTCGTGGCTGTGGCAGGGACTGTTCATCGTCCTCGCCTATCCCCTCTTGGGCCTGCTCAGCCGCGAACTCGCCCTGCCCGGCTACGCCACGGCCGTCTGGCCGTCCGCCGGCATCTCCCTCGGCGCGCTGCTGCTGTGGGGTGGCAACAGGGCGTTTGCCGTATGGCTCGGTGCGCTGCTGCTGAACCTGCGGGTCGCGGTCGAATTCGGCGCGCCCCTCGACGACCCCACCCCGTGGCTCAACGCCGCCAGCATCGGCTTCGGCGCCACCCTGCATGCCCTTGTCGGCGCGCACCTGTGCCGAAAGGCCTTCCACCGGGACCCGGAGCTGAGACAGGCGCGGACCAGCCTGCGCATCATCGTCCTCGGCGGGCCCGTCGCCTGCCTCCTGAGCGCCGCCTGGGGCGTCTCGACCCTGCTTGCGACCGGGCTGGTCGGGATCGCGGATGCGCCCTTCTCCTTCCTCACCTGGCTGGTGGGCGACATCCTCGGCGTCCTGCTCTTCACGCCCCTGTTCCTGGTCCTTTCCCAGGGGGGCAGCCCGGCCTGGTCGCGCCGGCGCCTCACGGTGGCCGTCCCGCTACTGCTCGCCTCGGCCGCCGTCGTCGCGGTGTTCCTGGTGGCCGCACAACAGGAACAACAACGCATCGCAGACGGCTTCGATCGGCAGGTCGCGGAACTGGCCCAGGCACTGGAAACCCAGTTCCGCCGCAACGAGGACGCCGTCGCCGCCACCCGCAGCTTCATCGCCGGCCAGGAGCGCGTGACCCGAGCCCAGTTCGCAACCTTCGTCAGCCCGCTGCTCGAACGTCTGCCCGGACTCCACGCCCTGTCCTGGAATCCCCTGGTCAGGGCCGCCGAACGAGAACGGTTCGAATCCCGTGCGCGCGCGCTGGGCCACCCCGGCTACCGGATACTGACCTGGGACACTGTTCGCCACTGGACCCCGGCTGTGCGGAGTGAGGACCATCTGGCCGTGCTCCACATCGAGCCCCTGGGACGCAACGCGGCGGCGCTGGGCATCGACCTGCTGTCCCATCCCAAGCGGCGAGCGACCGTCGAAACACTGCGTCGCACCGGTCGCGCCACCGTGTCGGACGGCTTCCGGCTGGTGCAGGAGACCGGTGACCAGCCGGGGGTGCTGCTGATGTTGCCGGTTTTCGACGATCCCGCCGCAACCGAGATTGCCGGTGTCACGGTGGGGGTCTTCCGGCTCGGAGACCTGATCGCCAGAGCCCTGCAGGGCGAAAGGCTGCGCTTTGCAGTCGGGGCCCTCGAGTCCCGGGCCGCCGAGGCGCCTCCCCGCCCCCTGCTGAGCTTCCGGCTCCACGGCGACGGCTCCCATGATCTGCTCCCCCTTGGCACGGCCGGGCCCGGCCTGGGGCAGCCCCGCGCAGAACACTGCATGCGCGTGGCGGACAGGCAATGGTGCCTGCGCCTCGAAGCCGAGGACGGCTACATCGCCAGCCAGCGCTCCTGGAGCGCGTGGGCGATCCTGTCGAGCGGCATCCTGTTCTGCGGTCTGCTCGGCCTGACCCTGCTGATCTCCAGCGGCCGGGCGATTGCGGACGCAACGCGGGCCGAGGAACTGGCCCGCATCAACGGGGCGCTGCAGCGAGAGGCCCGCCAGCGGGAAGAGGCGGAAAGCGCACTGATCGAGGAAAAGGAACGTGCCGAGGTGACCCTCCACTCCATTGGCGAAGGGGTCGTCACGACCGACGTGGCGGGCCACATCCGCTATCTGAATCCCGTCGCCGAGCGTATCCTCGGCTGGCGTAGCGACGATGCCGCTGGCCGCCCGGCAGCCGAGGTGATCGTGCTTGTCCACGAGGACACGCGCGAACCCCTCGGCGATCCGCTGACCGCCTGCCTCGCCCGTCGCGAGACGATCCATCTCGAGGCCGATACGCTGCTGATCGCCCGCGACGGACGCAGCTACGCGATCCAGGACTCCGCCTCTCCGATCATCGGACCAGCCGACGTCCTGATTGGCGCGGTGATGGTGTTCAACGATGTCACCGACCACCGCCGCCTCTCCCGCGAAGCCCTCTACCTCGCCACCCACGACGCCCTGACCGGCCTTGTCAACCGCCGCGAGTTCGAGAGCCGTCTCGAACGTGCCTTCGACACCCAGCGCCACAGTGGCGGCGAGACCGTGCTGTGCTTCATCGATCTGGACCGCTTCAAGGCGGTCAACGACAGTGCCGGCCATCGTGCAGGCGACGAGTTGCTGCGCCAGATCACCCGGATGCTGTCGCGCCACGTGCGCGAGCGGGACACCCTGGCCCGTATCGGCGGTGACGAATTCGCGCTGGTGCTCGCGAACTGCCCCCTCGTCAAGGCCCTCGAGATCTGCCGGACCATGGTGGCTGCGGTCGCCGGCCTGCAATTCACCTGGGAGGCGCAGACCTACACCGTCGGCGCCAGCATTGGCGTGGTACCGCTCGAGAACCAGCGCAGCGTCGAGCAATGGGTAGCGCAAGCCGATGCCGCCTGCTACACCGCCAAGGACCGGGGGCGCGGACGCGTCCATGTGTTCGAGGGGGAAGCCCTTGAACCTGGCGGGGAAAGTGGCCGCGAAGTGCTTCGCACTGCGGATATCCGGGAAGCGATCTCAGACGGTCGCCTGTGTCTGCATGCCCAGCCGGTGGTCGATCTCGCCGCGGGCCGCCGCGTCCGCATGCAGGAACTGCTCGTTCGCCTGCGCAACCGCTCCGGGCAGTTGCTGCTGCCGGCGAGCTTCCTGCCGGCGGCCGAGCGCTATCGGCTGATGGGAGGCATCGACCATTGGGTGATCCGCCATGGGCTCGCCCAGCGGGCGTCGCTGCAGGCCGGCGACCCCGGCGTACGTATCTCGATCAACCTGTCGGCGGCGGCGCTCGGCGACCAGCATCTGCCAGACGAGTTGTTGCGCCTTATCAGCGAGGAGGCGCTTGCCCCGGATTGCCTGAGCCTGGAAGTTGCCGAAGCGATCGCGGTCAGGAACCTTTCGGCCGTCACGGAGCTGTTCCGGCGCCTGGCGCCCGCCGGCGTGGCATTCACCCTGGACGATTTCGCGGGGGGGCCGAGCGCGCTGGGCAGCCTCGGTGACTTGCCGATCCGGCACCTGAAGATCACCGGAGGGGTCTGCAACCGGGTTCACGAGGACAGGGCCGCGAGGGCCATCGTGACCGCCGCCGTCGCCCTGTGCCGGGGCCTCGACATCCAGCCGATCGCTGCGCGCGTCGAGGAGGCAGCAGCCATCGATTGCCTGCGGGAACTCGGCATCACCTGGTTCCAGGGCCGCGCGATCGCAGGGCCGGGACCGATCGACAGCCGCCTCATCGCCTCCTGAGCGAGAGCGGCATGAGCCCGCAGGATCCAAAAGAAAACGGGCCGGCATCAGCCGGCCCGTGCTGGGCAGCGTTCGCGGGAACGCTCAGCCCATGTGGTTGCCGCCGTTCAGGGAGAAGTCGGCGCCGGTCGCGAAGCCGGCCTCGTCCGATGCGAGCCACGCCACCATCGAGGCAATCTCCTCCGGCTCGCCCAGCCGCTTGACCGGGATCGTGCCGACGATCTTGGCCAGCACGTCCTCGCGAATCGCGCGCACCATGTCGGTACCGATGTAACCCGGCGACACGGTATTGACCGTGACGCCCTTGCCGGCGACTTCCTGCGCCAGGGACATCGTGAAGCCGTGCATGCCGGCTTTGGCGGTGGAATAGTTGGTCTGGCCGAACTGCCCCTTCTGCCCGTTCATCGACGAGATGTTGATGATGCGGCCGAAGCCCCGGTCGCACATGCCATCGATGACCTGCTTGGTCACGTAGAACAGCGAGTTCAGGTTGGTGTCGATGACGGCATGCCAGTTTTCCGGAGACATCTTGCGGAACTGGCCGTCCTTGGTGATGCCGGCGTTGTTCACCAGCACGTCGATCTCGCCGACCTCGGCCTTGACCTTGTCGAAGGCCGCCTTGGTGCTCTCCCAGTCGGAGACGTTCCCTTCGGACGCGACGAAGTCGAAGCCCAGTTCCTTCTGCGCCGCGAGCCAGGTGTCCTTGCGTGCGGAGTTGGGACCGCAGCCCGCCACGACCGTGAAGCCACTCTTGGCGAGGCGCTGGCAGATGGCCGTGCCGATGCCGCCCATACCGCCCGTGACGTAGGCAATCTTGTTGCTCATGATTCTCCCTCTATGATTGTGTCTGGACGAGAGGAGCCTCCGGCCGGCACGCGATACTCTCCCGGATCGACGCCGTCATCACCGGCTCCATTCCCGCAGCCACTATAGCGGGACAGACGGACACTGCCAATCTCGGAGATCCGCAGTCCGGCTCAGGCGTCGGCCGTCGCAAGCCAGTGCTGGACCATGGCGATCAGGCGGTCCCGCGCCACCGGTTTGGCCAGGTGGTCGTCCATGCCCGCAGCGAGACAGCGCTCCCGGTCTTCACTGAACGCCGCCGCGGTGAGGGCCAGGATCGGCACCCGTCGCCGGCCGGACTCGGCCTCGCCGCGACGGATCTGCCGCGTCGCCTCGTAACCGTCCATGACCGGCATGTGGCAATCCATCAGGATCAGCGCTGGTTTCAGGTGAGGCACGCAGGCAACTGCCTCTTCGCCATTGCATACGATTTCCACGGCGAAGCCCTGCCCCTGCAACACGCTGGCGGTGACCTTGGCGTTGACGTCGTGGTCCTCGACGACCAGCACCAGCGGCGCCGCCGCGCCAGCCTGGGTGAGCGGCGCGGGTGCCGGCGACCCGGGCGAGACCGCCTCCGGCGCCGGGTCGCTTGGCGGCACGGCCGGCGAGTCGGCCAGCTCGACGCGGACGGCAAACCAGAAGGTCGAGCCGCTCCCCCGAGCCGGTTCGAATCCCGCCCGGCCCCCCAGCAGTTCGGCCAGGCGCGCCACGATCGACAGACCGAGGCCGCTGCCGCTGTGCCGGCGCGTGTAGCTGTCATCCAGTTGCGAGAAGGGCTGGAACAGCAGGCTCCGCTGCGCCTCGTCGACGCCCACACCGGTATCGGTCACATCAAAGCGCAGCAGGGACGCATCGTGTCCGACGCGCTCGAGCCGGCCCACGACGCGAATGCCGCCCTGGTCGGTGAACTTGACGGCATTGCTCACTAGATTGCCGAGCATCTGGCGGATGCGTCCGGGGTCGCCGACCAGTTCGCACAGGGCATCGCCCCGCCAGACGGGTTCGAGCGTCAATCCCTTCTTCTCCGCCAGGCCACGGAAAAGCCCGCTGACCTCTTCCGTCAGCTGGGCCGGCAGGAATGGTTCGGACACGACCTGCATGCGCCCGGCCTCGACCTTCGAGAGATCCAGTACGTCGTTGAGCAAACCCATCAGGGTCCGCCCGGAGGAGGCAATCATTTCGGCATATTCCCGTCGCTCGACGTCGTCGAGGCCGGTGTCCATCAGCATGTCGGCCATCCCGAGGATGCCGTTCATCGGCGTCCGGATCTCGTGGGACATCGTGGCGAGGAAGCGACTCTTGGCCAGATTGGCCGTCTCTGCGTCATGCTGGGCGCGGATCAGCTCCGTCACGTCGATACGGAACCCGACCGAGAATCCGCCAGCCGAGTGCTGCTCCCGAATCTGCACCCAGCGGCCGCCCTCAAGGGGCTGGAGGAGCACCGAACTCGCCTGGCGATGGGCGGCCATGCGTTCCGCCACCCAGGCATCTTCACGGCCGACTGCGTCGCTGAACTGGCCCTGTTCCGCACCGTAGCGGACAATGTCCTCGAAACGGGCACCCAGGCACAGCACCGGCTTCATGCGCGGGTACACCACGTGCAGCTTGTCGTTGAAGAAGACGAGGCGGTCCTCCCGATCGAAGATCGCGAAGGCTTCGTCAAGGGCATCCAGGGCGCCGCGCAGCAACTCACCCTGCTGGGTCAGTTCCTTGCGGGACCGTTCCCGCTCGATCTGGTGACCGCACCAGCGCGCCAGAAAATGGACGAACTCCCGGTCATGGCCGTCGAAGGCGCGCGCGTGCTCCCGCTCGCTGGCGAAGGCCAGCAGGCCGGCGCGCTTGCCGGAAGCCCAGACGGGCGCACAGACGAAGGCGCGGACGCCGCTTTCGCGGATCGCCGCATGGGACTCCGGGTCCGCCCCGGCATCCCGGATCGCCAGGCCATCCCGGATGCCGTCGAGCGCCGCGATGAGCGCATCGACGTCGACGGCAGGATTCGGGGGAACGCTGCCGCCGCGGGAAAACCGGACGACATCCCGCTCTTCGCCATCGCGGCGCAGATGCCGCAGCACGCCCAGCGGCATGCGCAACCAGACGGCTGCCGCGCCCAGCGCCAGTTCAAGACGCTCGTTCAGGGTCCGCCCGCCCAGTTCATCGAGGGAGTTCAGGACCGTCAGGCCGGCCACCTGGCGCCGCGTTGCCTCCTCGAGGCGGCGGCGTGCCGTGATATCGGTGATGATCGAGAGCTGGAGCGTGCGGCTGTCGATGGTGAGCGGACCTGTCGTGACCTCCACGTCGCGCAGTTCGCCGTCGGCCAGCCGATGGCACATCCAGAAGCGCTCTCCCGGCATCCGGTGCAACTGTCCGATCGCCCGGGCCAGGTTGCGGTCGTCGCGCACCTCGATATCGCCGATCGACATCAATCGCAGCGCATCCCCCGGGTAGCCGTAGAAACTGCAGGCCGCCTGATTGACATCCACGATGCGTCCGCCGGCGGCAGGGTCGATGAGCATCATCGGCGCGCGGGCCCCCTCGAAGAGCATCCGGTAGCGTGCTTCGCTGCGCTCCAGTTCGCCCCTTGTCGCCAGGATTTCAGCGGTCTGCTCGTCCACCCGCTGACGAATCATCCGCGCGCGGCCAGCGGCCCCCAGCCAGATCACCTGCAGGAGCGCAATCAGAAGGATGCCGAATGCCCCCGCCGCCCAACTGCCCCACGGTCGCAGTTGCTGGAGGCCCAGAGCGGTCGGCATCAGCGAAATGATCCAGTCCCGGTCGGCCGCCGCGAGCGTCGAACTCCAGGCCAGGTCCGCGACACCGTCGAGACTCGCGTCGTCATACAGGGGACGATGCGGCACCGCAGCGTCGATGATGCGGATGCTGAGTTCAGCCGCCGGAAAATCACCGCGCAGTCGCGCCACCAGGGCGTCGATGTGCAGAACCCCGATGGCATAGCCGCGGACGCGTGCCGGTTCTTCGGGGGCACTGACCGGTTCGACCACCAGTACCCCCACCTCGTCGGGCGGCAGCTGCACGAGATGCAGCGGCCCGGTCATCGTCCGGCTGTCGGTCAGCCGCGCTCGATCGATCGCATTGCGACGCTGTGGTTCCGATGCGACGTCGAAGCCGATCGCCGCCGAATTGCCCGCTGGCGGCAGGATCAGGGTCACCGGTACGTAGTCCGGCCGATCGGCGGCGGTGACCAGTGCCCCAGCCGGACCGCGCTCGGTAATCGAGAAACCATCGCCGTGGATCTGCCGCATGGCCAATTCATAGGGCGCCCGCTCGGCCCGGGTCACGACCGGGTTGAAGCTGATCGCCTGGAGGTCCGGATTGGTCCTCAGGATGTCCTTGCCCAACTGCCGGAAGGCGGCCTCGTCGATGGCCGGGTTCAGTTCGATGGCCCGCCGGACGCCGCCAAGGGTGTCCCGCAAGGCATCCATATGACGTCCGAGCAGGGTCAGGAAGCTCTGTCCCTGCGTTGCCACTCGCGCCCGCTCGACGTTGATCTCCCAGCGGGCGGCTGCCAGAAAGGCCACTGCCGCGAGCATCATCATCACCAGCGTGGGCAGCAGTGCGATACGCAGGCGTTCCCGTCCGTCACTGCCGGCCCCGCCCAGAAAGAGGATCGTCGGTGGCGCCAGCAGCAACACCCCGAGCACGTCGCCGACATACCAGTTCCACCACTCGAAGAGGAAGCGCTCGCCCGGCAACTGGCCGAGCAACACAAGCGAGGAGACGCCACAGGTGGCAGACGTGAGGCAGGCGACCACACCACCACTGGCAAGCAGGCGCAGGGTGTCGAGTTCCCGCTCGAGCCTGCGCCAGCCATCGCCCATCCAGGCGCGCACGATCGCGGAACCCAGCCAGGCCTGCGCGGTGCCACCGGTCGCCAGCAGCAGCGCGCTCGATATGAGCGCCGACAAGGTCGGTTCGTCCTGGCGATAGCCCCCGAACACGTTCATCGCAAAGGACCCCAGCCAGATCGCCACCAGGGCCAGGCCACCGCGCTGCAAGGCCAGCGCCAGGGCGATCCCGGCGGCCGGGAACAAGGGACTGGCGAAACCGCCGGGAACCGTCAGCAACAAACCCGCGGTACCCGCGAGGAAATAGGCGCCCCCCATCGTGAGCAGCGCAACGGCGCCAGCCCGATGGCGGGGCGAGGCAGCAGAAACGGGTGGAGGAATGTTCATCGAAGGCGCGCCCATCCGGACGATGGGCTCGCGAGGCAGTCTGGTGGCATCGGGCGGATCAGAGTATGACCCATCTCACCGGCCAGGGCACAAGGGAAGGGTTCACGAAAAAGCCCCCGCCGGCAAACCGGCGGGGGCCTGAGCAGCTTGGGGCTGGAGGTGCTTAGGCGGCCTTCTTGGCAGCCTTGCCGACGGCCTTGACGGCAGCGCCGGTGGTGCTGGTCACGTTGGCTTCGGCGATCTCGACGATCTTCTTGGTGGCCTTGGTGACGTTGTCGTAGGTGGCGTTGGCGGCGGCGATGGCCTGCTTGACAGCAGCCACGGCCACATCCGAACCGGCGGGCGCCGACTTGGACAGCTCGTCCAGGGTGATGGTCACGGACTTGTTCAGCTCGGCGATCTGGCCATCGACGATCTTGCTGACTTCCTCGCCGCTGTCGACCAGGATGCCGTAGGCGCTGCGGAAGTAGCCGACCGAGCTCGCCAGGGACGGCTCAACCATGCCGGAAACCAGGCTCACGGCGTCTTTCGGGTCCTTGACGGCCAGCAGGGCTTCGAGGTTGGAAGCGGTGTCGGTCAGGCCGGCGCGCAGCGTGTTGAGGTTGAGGGCAACCAGGCGCTCGACGGTCGAGAGGCTCAGCGAAGCGAAGCTGGAAACGGTCTCGAGGGAAGCCTTGTTGGCAGCAGCGATTTTTTCGGGGGTGACGTACATGGTAATCTCCTGAGAGTCTGACTCGATTGGGGTTTCTTTCACAGCAACCCGGATCCGGCGGAGCCGTTGTTGCAGTGCACAATTGCAGTCTGCATCAGTCGAATCCTCGTGTCAACACTTTTTTTGTGCACCGCACAAATCAACCCTCGCCGAGCGCCCTCACCCGATTGATGGCCAGGGACGCAGCGGCCGTCCGGGTCTCCACCCCGAGTTTTTCGAAGACGTGCTCAAGGTGTTTGTGGACCGTCCGTGGGCTGGTCCCCAGAATGTCGCCGATGTCCCGGTTAGTCTTGCCCTTGATGACCCAGAACAGGACCTCGGCCTCCCGCGCCGTCAGTCGGAACGCCGCCGCCAGGCCCTCGATGACCGAGGCGCCGGACTCCTCCCGCATCACCACCAGCCACTCGCCCTCGGACGTCCGGTCATGGAGCGTGAACATCAGTCGCTTGGCACCGCGGGCCAGTGACAACGGCGGCACGTCGCGCCCCTCGTCGCGCTCGGCAATCGCACTGGCGAGCCAGGTGGCGACCGCAGCGGGCGCGTCGTCGCCGAGGGAGAGTTCGAAGGCTTCCAGCAGTTGCCGGGCCAGGGGCGTCCGCCAGACGATCCGGCCCGACTCCGGACGAATCGCGAGAGTGGCCTGGCCGTAGGCGTCGAGGGCACCGCGGGCCTGCTTCATCAGACGCGCGGCCTGCATGTGGGCCGAGATGCGGGCCAGCACCTCCTTGGGCCGGATTGGCTTGGTCACGTAGTCGGCGCCGCCCGCCTCGAAGGCCGCCACCACGTGCTCGGTTTCGGTCAGGCCGGTCATGAAGATGATCGGGATGTGCTGCGTCGCGAAATCGGCCTTCATCGCCCGCGCCACCTCGAAACCATCCATGCCGGGCATCATGGCGTCGAGCAGGATGACATCCGGCAGGGTCTGGCGCGCCCGCGCCAGGGCCGACTCACCGTTGGTCGCCACCAGCACCGTGTAGCCGGACTCGTCGAGGGCGTCGTGCAACACCGACAGATTCTCGGGCACGTCGTCCACAACGAGGACGATGTCCGTGGTCAGGCGGTCGAAGCCTGTCATGCATCGTCCTCCCGTTCGAGCAGCCGCTGCAGGGCCTCCAGCTGGAAGGCGACGGCATGGCCGCGGGCGATGCTGACGAAGGCCGCGCTGGAAGCGTCCGTCCCGGCCAGCTCGTCCAGGCAGGCCAGGACACCTTTCATATACCCCATCTCGACAGCCCCTCGCAGGGGCGCCAGCGCTTCGGCCGACGGCATCCGCAGGCCGGCCCCGTCGGCACCACCGGCTGCAACGGGCGGGGCCTCGCCGGCCTCGATCCATTCCAGCGAGAGCCGCCGTCCGATCCAGTCAAGCAGCTCCGCGACCCGCACCGGCTTCAGGATGAAATCCTCCGGCGGTACGCTGCTGCCATGCTCGAGTCCCTTGTCGAAGGCATTGGCCGAGATCACCGCGATGTGGGCATTGGACAGCCCCTGCTCGCGAATCCGCCGGATCGTCTCCCATCCGTCCATGCCCGGCATCGCGAGATCCATGAAGATCAGGTCCGGCACGAACGTACCCAGGCGTTGCAGACATTCGTGCCCGGAGCCCGCCTGTTCCAGCTGGAAGCCCAGGGGTTCGAGTACCGTGATCAGGAACTCACGGTCGTAGCGCTCATTGTCCACCACCAGAATCCGCCGACGCTCGCCGCGATAGCCCACAAACTGCACCCGGCGCGCCTTCGCCACCACGGTCTCGGCGCGAATCTGCGGCAGGTAGAGCCGCACCCGGAACAGGCTGCCCCGGCCGGGCTCGCTATCGACCGTCAGCTGGCCGCCCATCACGTCGGTGAACATCCGGCTGATCGTCAGCCCGAGACCGGCGCCGCCGGCCTGCGCGGCCGCCGAGCCGCGCGCGAAGGGCTCGAAGATGCGCTCCAGCTCATCGGTCGTGATTCCCGGCCCGCTGTCCTCGATCTCGAAGCTCGCCATTTCGCGCACATGCCGCACCCGCAGGGTGACGCCACCCTCGCGGGTGTACTTGACCGCATTGCCGAGGATGTTGATCAGGATCTGACGCAGCCGCTTCTCGTCGGCGCGCACCGCGGCGGGCAGCTGGCCCTGCCGCTCCAGCCGGAAAGCCAGCCCCTTGGCCGCCGCCTGCGGTTCGATCATGCCGGCCACCTCCTCGACAAAGTCGGGGAAAGCCAGCGGCTTGACGTCGAGGGTCAGCTTGCCCCCCTCGATCCGCGCGATGTCGAGCGTGCCCTCGATGACCGACAGCAGGTGGTCGCTGCTGCGGCGGATCACATGCATGGCCTGCCGCCGATGGGGCGGGATCGCCTCGTCACCGTCGAGAATCTGGGCATAGCCGAGGATCGAGTTGAGCGGCGTGCGCAATTCGTGACTGATCGCGTTGATGTAGCGGCTCTTGGCCTGATTGGCCAGTTCCGCCGCCTGCTTGGCACGCTGAAGCTGTTCGTCGGTGTGGCGGTGGCGCTCGATCTCCTGCACCAGCAGCGCCGTCTGCCGGTTCGACTCCTGCTGCGCGACCCGCCGACTCTGATGGGTCAGCACCAGCCACCAGCAGGCGACCCCGGCCACCAGCAACAGCGCGCCGTAGGCCTTCAGGTAGCCGAGCCTCAGCATCGGTCGGAGTGGATCGACCGCGTCGCCGAGCAGGCGAATCTCGTGGTGGTAGAGCAGGCCCACCAGGATGGCCAGCGCCGGCACCACCGCCGCCATCAGCAGCAGGTAGTGAGCGAGGCCACTGTCGAGGTAGCGCCACATCCGTCGCGGCAGCACATGGCGGACCGCCCGTCCCCACTGGGCGGAGAGGCGGGCATCCCGTTTGCACAGGTCCTCGCAGCGGGCATCGAGGGTGCAGCACAGGGAGCAGATCGCGCCCTGGTAGGCGGGACAGCGGGCCATGTCCTCGGATTCGTAGATCTGCTCGCAGATGACACAGGTCTGGCGCGCCCCGCCGGCCGGGGCGGGCTGCCGCGCCAGGTAGTAACGCCCCCCCGTCCACCAGGCGATCAGGGGCGCCGTGCCGAACGCGACGCCCATCGCGATCAAGGTCGAGAAGGCCTCTGCCGCGTCACCGAAGACACCCAGGTAGGCGGCAATCGACAGCACCGAAGCGAGCAGCATCGCGCCGATCCCGACCGGGTTCACATCGTAGAGGTGGGCGCGCTTGAATTCGATGCCCCTGGGGGACAGGCCGAGGGGCTTGTTGATGACCAGGTCGGCCACGACGGCCATCATCCAGCTCACCGCAATGTTCGAGTAGAGGCCGAGCACGCTGCCGATGGCCTGGAATACATCGAGTTCCATCAGCATCAGTGCGATCAGGGTATTGAACACCACCCACACCACCCGCCCCGGGTGGCTGTGGGTCAGGCGCGAGAAGAAGTTCGACCACGCCAGCGAGCCAGCGTAGGCATTGGTGACGTTGATCTTGAGCTGGGAGATCACGACGAAGAGGGCGGTGATCGCGATCGCCCAGCCCTCCGACGGAAACACCTGACGATAGGCCACCAGGTACATCTGGTTGGGGTCCACGGCCTTGTCGGGGGGTACCAGGTGGCGGATCGCCAGATACGCCAGCAGCGTACCGCCGAGCATCTTGGCAACACCGATCACCACCCAGCCCGGCCCCCCGACCAGCACCCCGGCGAGCCAGCGGTGCCGGTTCGCCGGGGTGCGCTCCGGCATGAAGCGCAGGTAATCCGCCTGCTCGCCCATCTGGGTGATCAGCGCCACACCGACGGTCAGCGCGGCCCCGAAAAGGTGCCAGTCGAAGCCGGCGGCCTGACCATCGCGCCCGCCGTAGCCGGCCAGGCCACCGAGGACCTCGGGCTGCTCGACCAGCACATAGGCGAAGGGCAGGACGAGCAGCGCCAGCCACAGGGGCTGCGTGATCACCTGCAGGCGGCTGATCGAGGTGATGCCGTGGGTCACCATCGGGATCACGATGAGGGCGCACACCACATAGCCCCAGGCCGGCGGAATGCCGAAGGCGAGCTCGAGCGCGTAGGCCATGATCGCCGCTTCGAGGGCGAAGAAGATGAAAGTAAACGAGGCGTAGATCAGCGAGGTCAGGGTCGAGCCGATGTAGCCGAAACCGGCGCCCCGGGTCAGCAGGTCCATGTCCACGCCGTAGCGGGCCGCATACAGGCTGACCGGCAGGCCGGCCAGGAAGATGATCAGGCCGGTCACGAGGATCGCCATCGCGGCATTGACGAAACCGTACTCGACCAGCAGCGTGGCGCCGACGGCCTCCAGGACCAGGAAGGAGGCGGCGCCGAAGGCGGTATTGGCGACCCGCAGCTCCGACCAGCGCCGGAAGCTGCGAGGCGTGAAACGCAGCGCGTAGTCCTCGAGGGTCTCCCGCGCGACCCAGGTGTTGTAGTCGCGGCGGATCTTGGCCACCCGCTGGGGCGGCGCGCCATCGTCCCGCGGATCGGGGTTGGGGGGGGCGAAGCGGAGATCGTTCACGGCTGGGCGGTCGGGTCCATCGGCGAAGTCTAGCAAGGTAGGGCGCGACGCAAGTCGCCAGGGCGCCGCGTCCTGCTCAGTCGGCCAGAGGCAGGGTCAGGGTGAATTCGGCGCCACCATCGGGGTGATTGGCAGCGCCGAGCTGCCCCCCATGCCGCTCGACGATGCCGTAGCTGATCGCCAGCCCCAACCCGGTGCCCTGCCCGACCGGCTTGGTGGTGAAGAACGGATCGAAGATCTGCGCCAGGTGCTGCTCGTCCACGCCCGGTCCGTTGTCCCGGAAGCGCACCGAAACGCTGCCGCCACGCACCTCACCGGTGATCGTCAGCCGCGCGCCGCCCTGGGGTGGGCTCGCATCGCGGGCGTTCTGAACCAGATTCATCACGACCTGCTGCATCTGACCCGGCGAGCCGCGCACACGCAGGGCACCGTCCAGTTCAATCGACACCCGGAAGTCGTCCCGGGTCGCCTTGGTGATCCAGTGCACCGCACGTTCGATCACTTCGCCGAGATCGAAGTCCTGCTGTTCGTCCCGATCGAGCGCCGAGAAGCGCTTCAGGCCATCCACGATGTCGCGGGTACGCTCGGCGCCCTCGATGGTCCCGTCAATCAGGGGATCGAGATCGGCCAGGATCCGGTCGATGCGCAGTTCCTTTCGCAAGGCGGCACAGGCCGCGACGCTGCCGCCATCGTGGAGCGCTGCGACATAGGTCTCTATCCGGTCGGCGTAGCGCCGCAGGGCATGAACGTTGCCGAGGATGAAGCTGATCGGGTTATTCAGTTCGTGCGCCACGCCGGCGACGAGGCGACCGAGGGAGGCCATCTTCTCGGACTGGACGAGCTGTTGCTGGGTCCGCTTGAGGTCGTCGTGGGCCTGACGCAGGGCATGGTAGGCCTTGCGCAGCTCGCCCACGGGCCGCCCCGTGACCACCACCCCCAGCGACTTGCCGACCGCGTTGAAGCGTGGCGTGCAATTGAGCGAGACCGGTACCGCAGACCCGTCGGCGGCGCGCAGCGACAGTTCGCAATCGTGCACGGATCGCTCGCCGTGGCCTGAAAGCATGTGACGGGCCTGGTCTCGGGCGATGTCGTCGGGGAACAGGTCGAAGAGGGACGAGCCCTTGAGATCCGCAGCAGACCGACCGGAGAAGGCCTCCATCGACGGATTGACGTCCTCGATCGTGCCGTTGCGACTGCAAACGACCAGAATGTCGGAGATCGACGTCAGGACGGACAGGATGAACTGCTGCGACTCCTCGAGCTTGTCGTTCTTCTGCTCGAGGGCCACCTCGTACTGCAGGAGGTCGGAATAGACCTCGTCCATCTTGTGGATGACATCCATCCACACGTCTTCGCCGACACCGACCAGTTCGCCGGGGTGGCCGGAGCCCTGCACGTTCTCGTCGCGGCCCTGACGCCCCGCCATCTTCAGCTCCGGGGCCGGTAATGGACGTGGGCGCCGGAACCACCGCGACGGTAGGCCGGACCGCCATGACTGTGACCGCCCTGCGCGACGTCCGCAGAGATCAGGTTGAGGCTGCCATGGCGCACGCCCCGCTCGGCAACCAGCGCCTCGGCGAAGCGCCGCACCTCGGCTGAGGGCCCCCGCAGCACGGCACACTCGAGACAATTGTCGTGATCGAGATGGGCATGCAGCGTCGACACCGTGAGATCGTGGTGGTGGTGCTGAAGCCCTGTCAGGCGTTCAGCCAGCTCCCGCTCGTGGTGGTTATAGACATAGGAGAGTGCGGCAATGCAGAACGCGCCCTCTTCCTGCCCTCCACGGGCACGCTCCAGCTCGGCCCGGAGCAGATCGCGTATCGCTTCGGAGCGATTGCGGTAGCCGCGCTCGGCAATCAGGGCGTCGAAGGCTGTCGCCAGCGTCTCGTCGAGCGAAATGGTCATGCGCTCCATTGCCGGTCATCCGCCTCACCAGGGTGTGATGGCGACAGGATAGGCGCCGGACGCCGGCGGCTCAAGGCAGGGAAACTGCCGCGCCCAGGGCGCGGCCCCGTTGCCCCGCCTCAGAACTCCCAGGCGATTCCCAGATTGGCAAAGCTCCGGTCGTTGCCACGGCCGATTTCGCCCGACAGCTTGAGACCCTCCTGGATTTCGTAGCGCACGCCGACCGCCTTGTCCGGCGCCCCGTGCTGGCTGCCAAAGGCCTCGGCAACGAGGAAAAGCTGGTCGCTGAGCGGGTAGGCCGTGCCGAGGCCCCAGCCGTTCTCGGCCTCGGTATCGTCGTCCACTTCGACCCACTCACGGGACAGATTGAGGTGCAGCAACTGACCCGAGCCCAGGGTCCATTGAACCAGCGCGATGACGGCCTTGCCGGTCGCGGTTTCGTCCAGCCCTGCGTCGTCGGTGGCCTTCTCCCGGCCGTACTCGAACTTCAGGCCGGCCGACAGACCCGTTTCCTGCTGCAGGGGCACCCACTTGACGGCGAAACCGACCGCCTTGAACGTCTGCTCGGGATCCGCATCGTCGTCCCTGGCCCAGCCACCGGCCAGTTCTACCTCGACGTTTTCGATCGGGCCGTAACCGACCGCCGCCTCGAGGCCCTTGGTCCGGTCGTCCTTGCTCCAGCCAAACTCGACCTTGGCGCCGCCGAGGTCCAGCGTCCCGGCGTCATCCACGTTCATCGGACGCTCGGCGAGGGCGAGGCCGGACGTCATCAACAGGGCGAGACTGCCCAGGGAGACGCGAACACGGGGTGAAAACCGTTGGATCATGGTGCTGCCTCTTGTCGTAAATGAAAACCGAATGAGTGCGGCGCCGGCCGGACACGGGACTGAAGGATGCCGGGGCGCAGCCGATAGAACAGGTGCCGGGCCGCTCAGGTGACCCGGCGCTTATCGACAAGGATTGGCCGCGCCTTTAGGCCCTTTGATGACGAACGATGACGTACTGCCGATGATGTCCGCACACCTCCGGGCCGCCCGACGCCATGGCGACCCGCTGTCCCTCGCCCGCCCCGTCACCATCGTGTGGCTGCTGGCGATGCTGTTGCTGCAGGCCTGCTCCGAACCGGCGCCGATGCGCATCGGCTTCATCGGCGGCATCTCCGGCCGCGGCGCCGACCTGGGCATCAGCGGCCGCAATGGGGCCCAGTTGGCCGTCGAACAATGGAATGCCCGCGGTGGCCTCAATGGCCGACCGATCGAGTTGCAGACCCGAGACGACGGAGGCGACACCGAGCACGCGAAGCGCGTCTTCCGCGAACTGTCCGCAAACGGCTGCCACGCGGTGGTCGGCCCCATGACGAGCGCGATCGCGCTGGCCATTGCCCCCCTCGCCGATGAACTGGGGCTGACGCTGGTGAGCCCGACGGTCACGACCAACGCCCTGTCCGGAAAGGATGACCAGTTCTTCCGGGTCGTCGCGCCGACCCGCGAATTCACCGAACAGAGCGCAATCCACCTCGGCGAGCACCTCGGCCTGTCGCACCTGGCCGTCATCTACGACGCCACCAACGCAGCCTATGCCGCCAGCTGGCTTGCCGATTTCCGACGCCGCTTCGAGGCCGACGGTCGCGCCATCGTGGCGGTGCTGACTTTCGAGTCCGGCGCCCAGGAGCGCCTGCAGCCGCTGGCGCGAAAGCTCCTCTCGGAGCCGATCGACGGCGTGCTGATTCTCGCCAACTCGCTGGATGCCGCCCTGCTCGCCCAACAGGTGCGCCACCTCGATGCGGACATCCAGCTGGCCGCCTCGGAGTGGGCGGCGACCTCCCGCCTGACCGAGATGGGCGGGCGTGCGGTGGAAGGCATGGCCATCGCCAGTTTCCTCGACGAGGACAGTCAGGCCCCGGGCTACCTGGCGTTCCGCGAGGCCTACCGCAAGCGCTTCGGCGGCGAGCCCGGCTTCGGCGGGCTGACCGGTTTCGACGCCGCCAACGTGGTGCTCAACGGCCTCGCCCGCAAACGGCCGGACGAGTCACTGCGAGACTATTTGCGACGCGAGCCCGAGGTGCCGGCCGCCCAGGGCGCCTTCGCATTCGACGCCAGCGGGGACGGCCAGCGCAGCACCTTCATCACCACGATCCGCGACGGCCGCTTCGAGCGCGTCCGGAACGACAACGGTCACTGAGCCCCGTGACGGCGCCCGGTTCGATCCGCCTCTGGTTGCTTCGCCACCTCGCCTGGCTGTCTCTGGTGCCGGCCCTCCTCGTGTCGGTCGCCCTCGGCACGATCCTGGTGGCCACCATCGAGGAGGACCTGGAATCGGAGAACCGCGCGTTCGGCGACGGCGTCGTGGCCGAAGTGGAGCAGTTGCTGACCGATCCCATGAGCGAGTTGATCGAGCTGGCAGGCCACCTTGAGCCCCTGAGTGCCATCGGAGATGCCCAGCGCATTCTCGACACGGCGGTGCTCGCCAACCGCAGCTTCGAGCACCTCTACCTGACCGACGCGGACGACCGCGTGATCGCCGGCGCCCAGGCTACCGGGCGGCAAGCGGTCTTGCCCCTCGAAGAGATCCGCGGCCTCGACCTGTCCGGTCGGGAGCATGTCCGGCAGGCACGGAGCGCCGCCCTGCCGGTGTGGTCCGACTCCCATCTGTCGACCCTGGCGGGGCAGATCGCCGTTGCCATCGCGGTTCCGGCCGGCGAGGGCATCCTGGTCGGAGAGATCAATCTCAATCGCCTGTCCGAGTTCAGTCGGCGCCTGGGGGCCACCGGTCACCTGATCGTCGTGGTGCTCGACCGCCGCGGCCAGGTCGTCGCGCATCCCGACCCTTCCGTCGCGCTCCAGCAGGTCAATCTCGGCCACCTGCCGATGGTCGGGCGCGCACATCAGGGGGCCCGCGAACAGCACGAGTTCGAGCTGGGCGGCAATCGCTACGTCGGCGTCGCCGGCGAGATTGCCGGTCCGCGCTGGATCGTCATTGTCGGCCAGCCAATCGACCACAGCCGTGGCCAGATAGAGCGGGCCATCGGGGTCACGCTGCTCGCGCTGATCGGCATCGCGATCCTCAGTTCCGTGCTGGCCTCCCGCCTGTCACGCCGGCTCGGCGCACCGCTCGACGCCCTCGTTCAGCACGCGGTCGAAGTGTCGGCCGGCCGCTACGACGCGCCGCCACCACCGATGTCCTGGCCCGAGATCGACCGGCTGCGCGACGCCATGGACCGGATGGTGCGCTCGATCGTCCTGCGCGAGCGCGCGCTCCTGAGCACCGAGCACCGCTACCGCTCCCTGGTGGATGGGCTTGAGGACCTGATCGTGCAGGTGGATCTCGACCTGGTCATCCTGTTCTGCAACCCCGCCGCGGAGACCCTGCTCGGCCGGCCAGCCGGCGATTGCCTCGGTCAGCCCCTGCTCGACCTGGTGAGCCGCGAGGATCGCGAGGAGATCGGCGGCGCCATCGAGCGCTGGCTGAACTCCGAGCAGTGGCAATTGAGCGTGGAGTGCCGCACCCGCCCGGTGACCGGACAACCCTTGCGGCTTCTGTGGTCTCTGACCAAGGAATTCGACGACGCCGGCCATCTCACCGGACTGCGCGGCATCGCGCGGGACATCACCGCGGTGCGTCGCAGTCAGGAGGCCCTGCGCGGACTCGTCGCGGCAACGGCGCGCCAATCGGGCGAAGCCTTCTTCCGCTCGCTGGTCAGCCACCTGGCACGTACCCTGGACGTAGCCCACGTGCTGGTCTCCGAGCGCGCCGAAACGGCGGGTTCGATGCGCACCCTCGCGGTCTGGTCGGGAAAGTCGTTCTCCGACAATTTCACCTACGAGACCGCCGGCACGCCATGCGAGCGCCTGCTCCGCAGCGACCGGGGCGTTCTCGCCGAGGCCATTGAATCGCCTTGCTGCCCCACCCACCTGTGCGAGTCCGGCCAGCTGACCAACTTCCTCGGCGCGGCGCTGCGCGACACCCACGGCAACGGGGTGGGCACGCTCGTGGTGCTGTCCGACCGGGATCTCTCGCTGCAGCCCGAGAACGCCCAGCTGATCTCCATCTTCGCCGACCGTGCGGCGATGGAGTTGGCCCGCCAGCAGCTCGAATCCGAGCTCCGGCTGGCCGCCTCGGTGTTCGCGAACAGCGCCGAGGGCATCATGATCACCGACGCGGAGCACCGCATCATCTCGGCCAATGCCGCGTGCGAACCGATCACCGGCTACGCCCCCGCCGAGCTCATCGGCGAGACGCCCCGGCTGTTGCGCTCGGGCCGGCACGGAACGGAATTCTACGAAGCCCTCGCCCGGGAACTGGCTGCCGAGGGCCAGTGGACCGGCGAGGTCTGGAACCGGCGCAAGGACGGGCGCGTCTATCCCCAGTGGATGACCGTCACCGCGGTGCGCGGGCCGGACGGCCGGCCCCACAACTACATCGCCAGCTTCTTCGACATCAGCGCCCGCAAGGAAGCCGAGGCCCGGATTCACTTCCTCGCCCACCACGACGCCCTAACCGGCCTGCCCAACCGGATCCTGCTGCAGGACCGCCTCGGCCAGGCCTTGTCGATCGCGGCCCGGGACGACCGCCAGGTGGCCGTGATGTTCCTCGACCTGGACCGCTTCAAGCTGGTCAACGACTCCCTCGGTCACGACGTGGGCGACGCCCTGCTCGAGGAGGTGGCGCGCCGCCTGAGCGCCGTGCTGCGCCAGGGCGAGACCGTCGCGCGGCTGGGCGGAGACGAGTTCGTCATCGTCCTGCCCGGTCTGCACGGCACCGAAGCCGCCGCACTGGTCGCCACCCGCGCCCTCGAGGCACTTGGCGAGCCGCTGTCCGTGCGCAATCAATCCTTCCATGTCACGGCGAGCGTGGGCATCAGTCTCTATCCCCGCGACGGCGAGTCGGTCGAGACCCTGCTGCGCAACGCCGACACTGCGATGTACCACGCCAAGGAGCTGGGGCGCGCCAATTTCCAGTTCTACACCGAGGGCCTCAACGCCATCGTGACGGAGCGCGTCCGGATGGAGACGGACCTGCGCGGTGGGCTGGAGCGGGGCGAGTTCGTGGTCCACTACCAGCCCCAGGTGGACGCCCGCAGCGGGCGCATCGTCGGCGCCGAGGCCCTTGTCCGATGGATGCACCCGGGACAGGGCATGATCTCGCCAGCCCGCTTCATCCCGGTGGCCGAGGATACCGGCCTGATCGTCCCGCTGGGCGCATTCGTGCTGCGAGAAGCCTGTCGGCAGGCCGCCCGCTGGCACCGGCAGTTCGACGAACCGATGCGCATGGGCGTCAACCTGTCGGCCCGCCAGTTCTCATCCGGCGAAGACCTGATCCAGCTGGTGCGCGACGCTCTCGCCGACAGTGGCCTGCCACCGGACCAGCTCGAGCTCGAGATCACCGAGAGCATGCTGATGGAACGGCCCGACGAGGCCACGGCTCTGCTGGGGCGGCTGTCCGAACTGGGTGTACGCCTTGCCATCGACGATTTCGGAACCGGCTACTCCAGCCTGTCCTACCTGAAGCGCTTCGCCATCGACCGCCTCAAGGTGGACCAGAGTTTCATCCAGGACCTGTCCGACGACCCCAACGACGCCGCCATCGTCGAGGCTGTGATCTCCCTGGCCCGCAGCCTGAAGCTGGAAGTGATCGCCGAGGGCGTCGAGACCCGGGAGCACCTGGACCAGCTTCGCGCCTGGGGCTGCTTTGACGTGCAGGGCTTTCTCTTCAGCAAACCACTACCGGCAGCCGAGTTCGAGGTTTTCCGGCAGCAGTTCGGCAACGCCGGTTGAGTCGGCGACACCGCCGGGCATTGAGCGCAGCGGCCGCTAACGCTACACTGTTGCATTAAACGCTCGCCGTAGCCCGCCATGCCCCACGCCGATCCTGCCGGTCTCATCGCCGCCCGCGGCGGTCGCGTCACCCGTACGCGCACCGCGGTGCTCGCCGTGCTGTTCGACGCCGGCCGACCGATCAGCCACGACGAGGTCGGCGAGGCGCTCGATGCCCGCGGGGTCAGCCACGACCGCGTCACCCTCTACCGCACCCTCGACTGGCTGGTCGGCCACGATCTCGCCCACAAGGTCGCCGGTCCGGACCGGGCCTGGCGCTTCAATGCGGCGCGGGAAGGCGGCCACCAGCACGCCCACTTCCAGTGCGAGCACTGTGGCAAGGTGTTCTGTCTCGAGTCGCTCCAGCCGGCCATCGCGGCCACCCTGCCGAGCGGATTCCGGCTCGGACGTGCCGAGCTGACCTTCCACGGCCTGTGCCCGGCGTGTCCCGGTGCGGCGGCCAGCGAAGCACGCAACCCGGTTGCACCATGACCCCCCTCCGCGACTCGGCCGCCCCGACGCCACTCCACCACCATGAGGCGCGACCGCCTGGCCCCAACTCGCTGCTGTGCGCCAGCGTCACGCAGCGGCTGCTGCTGGCTGCGGCGGGACTCGTGCCCTTGTGGGCGATCGTCTGGTGGGCCCTGCGATGAGCCAGCCTGCCCTGATTTTCGACAACCTCACGCTGGGCTATGACCGCCACCCGGTGGTGCACCACCTCCACGGGGAAATCGCCGAAGGCGCGCTGATCGCCCTCGTCGGGCCGAACGGCGCCGGCAAGTCCACACTGCTGAAGTCCATTGCCGGCGAACTGCGCCCGATCGAAGGCGGCATCCGGCGGCGCCCGGGTGAAGGCGGCCGCTTCGCGTACCTGCCACAGCAGACCGCCCTCGACCCGAGCTTCCCCATCACGGTCTCGGACCTGGTGGCGATGGGCCTTTGGCGCCGTCTCGGCCTGTTCGGTGGCATCGGCCGGGCGGGTCGGGTGCGGCTCGCCGACGCCCTCGCCCAGGTGGGCCTCGGGGGCTTCGAGCGGCGACCGATCGGCACGCTCTCGGGCGGCCAGCTGCAGCGGGCGCGCTTCGCCAGGCTGTTGCTGCAGGACGCGCCGCTGATCCTCCTCGACGAACCCTACGCCGCGGTGGATGCCCAGACGGTGCAGGACATGTCGCGGCTGATCCAGCGCTGGCACGACGAGGGCCGAACCGTCATCGCCGTGCTCCACGACCTGGACCACGTCCGCGTCGAGTACCCTGAAGCCCTGCTGCTCGCGCGGGAAACGATCGCCCGCGGCCCCGCCGTGGAAGTGCTCTCCGGCACCAATCTCGCCCGCGCCAGGGCGCTTGCAGAGGCCTTCGACGAACACGCGCCGGTCTGCCACCGGCACGCGGAGGCCGCCTGATGGAGGGCTGGCTGCTCGACCCCTTCCTCGAGTTCGGCTTCATGCGGCGTGCGCTGGCCGGCTGTTTTGCGCTCGCCCTCGGCGCGGCGCCGGTCGGTGTGTTCCTGATGCTGCGCAACATGAGCCTCGCAGGCGATGCAATCGCCCATGCGATCCTGCCCGGGGCAGCCATCGGTTACATGCTGGCCGGGCTGTCCCTGCCGGCAATGACCGGGGGCGGCCTGGTCGCCGGGCTGATTGTCGCGCTGGTGGCCGGCGGCGTGGCCCGTGTAACCCAGTTGCGGGAAGACGCGAGCCTGTCCGCGGTCTATCTGATCTCCCTCGCGGCCGGGGTGATGATCATCTCGCTATCGGGCAACGGCGTGGATCTCATGAACGTGCTGTTCGGCAACGTGCTGGCCCTCGACGACCCGACCCTGCTGCTTCTCGCCGGCATCGCGTCGCTCACGGTGGTGGCGCTGGCGGTCGGCTATCGGGCGCTGGTGCTCGAGTGTGTCGATCCTGCCTTCCTGCGCAGCGTCAGTCGCGCCAGCCCGGTCGCTCACCTGGGCTTCCTGGTCCTGCTGGTGCTCAACCTGGTGGCGGGCTTCCATGCCCTGGGCACGCTGATGGCCGTCGGCATGATGATCCTCCCCGCCGCCACCGCGCGGCTGTGGCAACGGGATCTGGGGCCGCTGCTGGCGAGTGCGGTCGCCGTCTCCCTGGTCGGCGCCACCGGCGGTCTGCTGCTGTCCTACCATGCCGGCCTGCCCTCCGGCCCGGCGATCGTCCTGTCCCTCGGGGCCCTCTACGTGCTTTCGCTACTGGCGAGCCCGGTCAGCGGCCTGTTCCGTCGCCTGCGCCCCCGCTGGCACTACACCTCATGATGCGCGCTGCCTTCATCCTGCTGGCCCTCCTCATCGTCGCACCGACCCCCGCGGCGGCGGCCAAACTGAAGGTGGTCAGCTCGTTCAGCCTGCTGGCCGACATGTGCCGGGTCATCGGCGGCGACCGGATCGAACTGACCAACCTGGTTCCGCCCGGCACCGACGCCCATGGCTATCAGCCGCGACCGGCCGACGCCCGAGCCGTCGCGCAGGCCGACATCGTTGTCATGAACGGGCTCGGCTTCGAGGGCTGGATCGAGCGCCTGCTGCGTGCCGGCAGTTTCCCGGGCGTGCTGGTCGTCGCCAGCGAGGGGGTCCGGCTGCTCGAGCACGACGGAGACGCCGGGCATCACGGCCATGAGCACGGAGAAGCCCGGACGGAGGACGCAACGACCACCGACCCGCACGCCTGGCAGGACCTGCGGAATGGCCACATCTACGCCCGCAACATTGCCCTGGCTTTCGCTCGCGCCGATGAACCCAATGCGGCCTACTACCTGCAACGCCTGGAGACCTTTCTCAGCCGCATCGACGCGCTGGACAGCCGCTTCCGGCGAGAATTCGCCGAGATTCCACCCGACGCGCGGCGGATCGTCACGTCGCATGACGCCTTCGGCTACCTGGCGCGCGCCTACGGCCTCGAGTTTCTCGCGCCGGTGGGCCTCTCGAGCAGTGCCCGCCCGTCGGCGGCACAGGTCGCCGCGCTGATCCGTCAGCTGCGTGCCCAGCGGGCGGCGGCGCTTTTCGTCGAGAGCCTCTCCGATCCCCGCCTGATCGAGCGCATCCAGGCCGAGACCGGAACCCACATCGGCGGCACGCTCTACGCGGACTCACTGACCGGGGCCGATGGTGAGGCAGCGAGCTATCTCGCGATGATGACCCACAACCTCGAGGCGCTCGCACGGGCCTTGCGCCGCTGATCGGCGCAGAACAGTTGCAGAACCTGCAACAATCACTGCCAACCGGTGACGTTTATCGACGGCGATGCCCGTCGCACAATGCAGGCTCCCGAAACCGCTGGAGTCCGCGCCATGGCCGACACCCCTGAAATTGCACAGAAAGCCCCTTACGCCGTCGACGTCGAGGCCGGCAAGACCTATTACTGGTGCGCCTGTGGCCGTAGCCGGACGCAGCCCTTCTGCGACGGCTCCCATGCCGGCTCCTCCTTCGCGCCCACGCCTTACCAGGCAGAGAAGTCCGGCACGGCCTATTTCTGCGGCTGCAAGCACTCGGCCGGCGCTCCGCTGTGCGACGGCTCCCACGGCAAGCTCTGAGCGCGGCCCCGGCAAGGCCATTGCGATCGGCGGACGTCCGACGCAAAAAAATGCCGCGGGCGCGATTCGCGCTCCGCGGCATCCAAGAGCCCCGGTTCGGCTTCCGGGGAGCAGAGGCTACTTGTAGTAACCGACCGCGCAGACCTGATCGCCAACGCGGGTCACGAAACTGACTTTCTGGACCGGATCCTGGCTGCCCGGACGCGGCCACATGTAACCCACCTCCGAAATACTGCCCTCGGCAGCCGCGGCGTAGAGTTTCTGCCCGACCGGCTCTCCGGCCTTGTCCACCAATCCCTTCATGCTCTTGCCGGTCAGGGACGGATGCGCCGTGAAGTTGCCGTCCGGACCACCGCAGAACGGATACAGGTCACGATCCTTGAAACCGGCTTCGCCACGGGCGATCTGCCCCAGCGCAGTCGCCTTGTCCGTCGAGATTGCCGCAACGGCCTTCTCCAGCATGGCACGCGCCTCGGCGGCCGAGCCGTGCTCCGCCGCGACAGCAACCGTTGCGCCCAACGCCAGGCAAGCGGCGATGACAAGCTTCTTCATGTTTCTCTCCTCGGTTTGTAGTGTGCAATCCGCGCCAATGCAAATGTCATCGATTGGCACAGGCCGCCGAGACTATGACGTTGACGTTTAGGTGACAAATCCCTTTTTGGCAGCAAATGTTTCGAACCCGCCCTGCCACAAGGCGAATCGCCACGCCGCCGCCCGCCATTCATGGCGCACGGGTCCGCATCGGCGGCGGCCGCAGAAAATGTCTCAATTTGTATGGGAACGGCCATGCCGACAGCATGCCCGCCTGCGGCAGGAGGTCGGTGCCTCAGTGCACCGTGCACACCATGCAGGGGTCGAAGGAGCGGACCACGTGCTGCACCTGGAGGGCTCCGCCCTCCCCCGCCGGCACGGCGGCACCGACCAGGGCCTGTTCGAGGGCGCCAGGCGTCCCGGCCTGGTCGCGGGGGGAGAAATTCCAGGTGGTGGGCGCGATGATCTGGTAGTTGGCGATGCGCCCCTTGCGAATCACCAGCCAGTGCCCGAGTGCGCCGCGGGCCGCCTCGACCAGCCCGACGCCGCGGGCCTCCTCGGGCAGATCGGCGCGCTGGCAGAACGGCTCGCCGGGGCGGATCTCGCGGATCCAGGTCTCCATCGCAATGACGGTGCGCGCGATCTCGAGCAGGCGCCCGACCACCCGGCTGGAGACCGAGCCACCGTCGACGGCGGCCAGTGATCGGGCGAGGGGGTGCCCGTCCACGACCTGCCGCGCCAGCGCGCCGCACTCGACGACCTGGCCCTGCCAGCGAGGCGCCTTGCACCAGCTGTAGGCACCGTCCTTGTCCATGTCCGGCTCGGTATCGCCTGCCCACGGGTGGGCGGGCGCCGACGGCGCCATCATCCAGCTGCTGGTGATGTCCTCCACCACGTCCTCGTGCCGGAAGGGGCGCAGTGCACCGTCCCATACGCCGCCGGCGTAGGCCGGCGCATCGCCGATTCGATAGGTGCCCACACTCAGGAAACGGCCGGTTCCCCGCCCCAGGGCGGCGAGGCCAAGCGCGTCGGCGACCTCAAGAAAGCACGCGAAGTCGCTGCTGGCGGGCGATCGCGCAGCTGCCCAGCGGGCCAGGTTCGCTGCCGAGTCGATGGCAGCCACCGCCTCGAGCGCATCGCCGAACAGCTCCCGCTCGAGCCAGCCGCGGAACTCCCGCAGGATCGCAAACAGCCGGATCACCTCCGCCCCGCTGACCGCCCGCGCGGAGCCACCCGGTTGCAGGCTCAGGGTGTGGGGCCACTTACCACCAAGCAGGCCCATCAGGTGCATGAAGCGGGCGCGCGCCGGCAACATGCTGACCCGGGCACGGCCACTGACCGCCTCGAAGCGAGCCTTGACCGCCGCGTGCCAGGCCTCGCCGGCGTACGCAGCGCGGGCAAAATCCGGCATGAAGAACAGGTAGAAGTGGGTCAGGTGATCCGCCACGTTCTCGCAGGCGAGCAGGAGGTTCGTTACCCGATCTCCATTGGGGGGCACCTCAAGCTGCAAGGCATCGCGCAGCGCCAGCGCGCTGGCCACCGACTGCGAGACCGAGCAGATGCCACAGATTCGCGGCACGAAGACCATCGCGTCGAAAGGGTGCTTGCCCCGCAGGATCTGCTCGAAGCCCCGGTACAGCGGCGAGTTGACCCGCGCCGAGCGCACCCGGCCATCGTCCACGTCGAGGGTGACCTCAAGATCCCCCTCGACCCGGTTGAACGGCCCCAGGACGACCCGGCTCACCGGCGGGCTCCGAGACTCACTTGAGCCCCGTCTTGCGAGATGCCGGGGTGACCACGGTGTGGTCCTCGGTCGCATTGGCCCGCACCCGTTTCGGCGTGGCGGACTTGGACAGCGCCGCCAGGGCGACGAACCAGGCCTTCGGCATGTCGGTCGGCAGGCCGATCGGGATACCGCCCACCTTGGGGGTCTCTGCAAAGGGATGACCCGGCTCCTCGAAGCCGGGTTCGGTACAGCTGATGCAGGCATAGCCGCCACGCGTGCACGAGCCCTGCCCGTTCCAGGGCCGCAGATTGCAGTCGGCGTGAGCCTGGGTGCCCTTGCAGCCCATGTGCTCCATCAGGCAACCGAGATCCGAGGCCTTCTCGGCGCTGGCCTTGAACTCGTAGAACTCGTTGCGCGAGCAGCCGTGGTGCACCAGCTGGTCCGCGTAGAAGCGCGGGCGCCCGAATTCATCGAGATCGCCCTCGGCGAGGCTGCCCAGGCCAAGGGCCAGCAAGGTGTCCAGGACCCAGCCGGGGTGGGTGGGGCAACCCGCCACGTTGATCACCGGCAGGCCGCCAGCGGCCCGGAAGTCGGCACCCAGCAGACCGCCACGCTGGCGCTCGTCGAACTGCAGGCCGACCGCGTCGGTCGGGTTGAAGCCGCCGGCGGTGACGCCGCCGTACGCCGCGCAGGTACCAACAGCGACCACGTGCCGTGCGCGGGCAGCGAGGGCGCGGACCCATTCGATCATCGCGCGGCCGGTACCGCCGAGCAGGTGAAAGCGACCGCTTCCGTGGGGTCCGGTCAGCAAGGAGCCCTCGACGCACAGGATGTCGAGGGGTCGCACGCCGGATTCGATCGCAGTGAGCAGATCGATGACCTCCTGGCCGCTCTGCTCCGACAGGCTGGGGTGCCAGAGCAGATCGACGCCCGCGTCGGCGAGGAGGCCAACGAAATCCTGCGCGTCGGTGCACAGCAGCGACATCGTGCAGCCGCCGCAACCACCGGATTGGAGCCAGAGCAGGTTCATGACAGGCATTGAATCATGAATCGGCGGTAAAGTTCAGCGGCCCACCGGGCCCCGCCGCTTGTTCGGACCACGACCGCAGCGGGACGCTACACTGGCAGCCATCGCTCCCCTGGATTGCGCGATGCAGGACACCCTGAATGCACTGCTGGCCCGTCTGCCGTGGATCGGCGACCATCTCGCCCGACCGGGCGTGGCCCTCGAGCTGCTGACCCTGTTGCTGGCGGTGATGGGCTCGCTGCTGGTGCGTCAGGTCGCGGGCCACACCCTCAGCGACCGGGCGGAAGCCACCCGCTCCGGCAGCCTCCATCATCTCGCCATCCGCTCGCTGCAGCGGCTGGTCTGGCCCGTGTCCCTGCTGATCATGGTCTTCCTCGGTCGGTCGGCACTGCTGTCGCGGGGCCAGGAGACGCGGATTCTGGACGTGGCGATGCCCCTGATCGGCTCCCTCGCCACGATCCGCATCATCGTCTATCTGCTGCGCAAGGGCTTTCGCGCCTCGCCGGCGCTCAAGGCATGGGAGAACGCGCTCGTCACCGGCATCTGGGCGCTGGTTGCGCTGCACCTGCTGGGTTGGCTGCCGGCGGTCGAGGCCGCGCTCGAAGCGCTGGCCTTCACCCTGGGAGAGACCCGGGTCTCCTTGCTGGCGACGATCAAACTGGTCGGCCTGATCGCCCTGCTGCTGACCCTCGCCTTCTGGGTATCCGGGGTCATCGAGCGGCGCATGCGCAAGTCCCCGAACATGACGCCGGCCCTGCAGGTGGCCTTCGCCAAGTTCTCACGGGTGTTCCTGATCGCGCTCGCATTCCTCGTCGCGATCGACGCGGTGGGCATCGATCTCACGACCTTCGCGGTGTTCGGCGGCGCCCTCGGGGTCGGCATCGGCTTCGGCCTGCAACGGATCACCAGCAACTTCATCAGCGGCTTCATCCTGGTCCTCGACCGCTCGATCAAGCCCGGCGACGTGATTTCGGTGGGCACCGACGGCAGCAAGTATGGCTGGGTCCAGGAACTGCGCGCCCGCTATGTCGTGGTCCGCGACCGGGACGGGGTCGAACGGCTGATCCCCAACGAGAACCTGATCACCTCGGAGGTGATCAACTGGAGCTACACCGACAAGGACACCCGCGTCCGCCTGCCGGTGTCGGTCAGCTACGACGATGACGTGGAGCAGGCAATGGCGCTGATGGTCGAGGCCGCCAAGGCCTCGAACCGGGTCATCGAGAAGCCGGAGCCGGTCGCCCGCCTGCTGGCCTTCGGCGACAACGGCATCGAGCTCGAGCTGCGGGTCTGGATCGCCGACCCCGAGAACGGTATCGGCAACGTGCGCACCGACATCAACCTGGCCATCTGGCGCAGCTTCAAGGCGGCCGGGATCACGATCCCGTTCCCCCAGCGGGATCTCCATATCAAGTCGGCGCCCGAGGGCCAATCCGGCGACGCGGTACCAGGCTGAGCCCGCCACCAGCCGGCGATCAGTCGTCCACCTGGCAGGCGTTCTGGGCGTCGATGGCCGCCTGCACCACCGCGGCGGGATCGCCATTGGCGCCACAGACCCGGCAGGCTTCGTCCCGGTTGATGCGGATCTTGTGCCAGTCCATCGACTGGGCGTCGAACAGCACGAGCTGTCCGTCGAGGGGGCTGTCCTGGCCGAGCAACAGGCGGATCGCCTCGGCGGCCTGGAGGGTGCCGATCACGCCGACCAGCGGTGCGAACACCCCCATGACCGCGCAGCGCTCGCCGTCGTCGCCCCCCACCGCCGGGAACAGGCAGTGGTAGCAGGGGCCGCCCTGCTTGCGCCGGTCGAAGACCGCCACCTGGCCCGAGAAGCGGATGCCCGCGCCGCTCACCAGCGGCTTGCCCTGGGTCACGCAGGCCGCGTTGATGGCGTGGCGGGTGGCGAAGTTGTCGCAACAGTCCACCACCACGTCGGCTGCGGCCACCAGCGCCGCCAGGTCCTCTGGCCCGACCCGCTGCTGCACCGGCTCGACGTGGCAGTCCGGGTTGATCTCGGCGATCGCCCGGCGCGCCGACTCGGCCTTGTTGACGCCCACCGTGGCCTCCCGGTGGATGATCTGGCGCTGCAGGTTGGTCAGGTCCACCTCGTCGCCATCGCAGATGGTCAGGCGCCCGACGCCTGCGGAGGCCATGTAGAGGCCGGCCGGCGCGCCGAGCCCCCCCGCCCCGACCATCAGCACGTGGCCGTCGAGCAGGCGCTGCTGCCCCTCGATGTCGATGGGGTCGAGCATGATGTGTCGGCTATAGCGGATCAGTTGGCGGTCATCCATCAGACGCGGTCTCCATAGGGCTGCACCAGCACGGGCTGGCCGGCGGCCACGTCGCGCTGTTCGGGGGCGAGGACGATATAGCAATTGGCCGCGCTCATCGAGCACAGGCGGCCCCCTTCGATCCGGCTCGGGCGCACCCGCCAGCGCCCCTCGTGCTGGAACATGATGCCCTGCACGAATTCGGTCCGGGCATGGCGCTTGGTGAGCGGCTCGGCCAGTTCCATCGGCAAGCGCGGCAACGGCGCCGGTGGCAGCTCACCGCCGAGGCGGCGCAGGGCGTCGCCGACGATGCCGAGGAAGCCCGACAGCACGCCCGCCGGCTTGCCGGCCAGCGAGAACACCCAGCTGCCGTCGATGCGCCCGAAGGCCATCGGGCGGCCGGGCCGAGCGGCCACCCGCCGAACGATCATCTCGCCGCAGTCGACCAGGGCCGCGCAGACCAGGTCGGCGTCGCCGGCCGACACCCCGCCGGTGGTCAGCACCGCGTCGGCCGATGCCGCAGCGCTGCGCAGCGCCTCACGCAGGGTGTCCGCCACGTCCGGCACCCGCCCCCGGTCCACCGGATCGACACCGCAGCGGGCCAGAAGCCCCAGCAGCAGGTAGCGGTTGCTGTCGTAGATCTGACCGGGCTCGAGGACCTCGCCGACGGGCCGCAGTTCGTCCCCGGTGCACAGGATTGCCACCCGCGGCCGCCCGAAGACCGTGACCTCGGCCACTCCGGCCCCCGCCAGGCAACCCAGCTCGAGAGGGCCGATGCGCCGCCCGGCCGCCAGGCCGGCGGCCGGCTCCGCCAGTACGCGGCCGAGGCTCGAAGAGAAGGCCAGCCGCTCGCGTCGCCCGACCGGTGTGATCCGCCGCAATACTTCAGCGCGCACCACCGCCGGGTCGAGTGCGATCTCCCGCCCACCGGTACCGCACCCCGGATCGGCATGCATGCGCGTCCTCCCGTCGTTGGCATTAAGTGTTCGATTGCCTATACAAAGCATATGCCACCTGTACGCGACACCAACTTCGAACCCGTTCCCGCGGCATCAAATATGCAAACGCCCCGCAGCAAGGCTTGCCCGCACGGGACAACTGCTCCAACCTGGAGCACCTGTACCATCCATGCGCACACCATTCTGGACAGTGCCCTGTTTTTGACCCGGATTCCCGCACGCCGCGGCCGATCCGGAACGGCACGCCTTTTGCGCCTGTCAGGCCTGTTGGAAGAGACCCGAGCTTCATTCGAATACTCCCGGAGGACCAGCCCATGATGAAATCGCTGCACCTCGACCCCCAGAAATGTACCGGCTGCCTGCAGTGTGAAATGGCATGCTCGTACGAAAAGACGGGGGTCATCAATCCCGCCAAGTCGCGCATCAAGATCTTCAACTTCGAGGCCGAGGGCCGCAAGGTGCCCTACACCTGTACCCAGTGCGCCGAAGCCTGGTGCCTGCAGGCCTGCCCGGTCGAGGCCATCAAGCTCGACAAGAACACCGGCGCAAAGGTCGTCTTCGAAGACACCTGTGTGGGCTGCAAGGTGTGCACGATCGCCTGCCCGTTCGGCACGGTGAACTACATGGCGGACGTAGGCAAGGTGCAGAAGTGCGATCTGTGTGCGGGCGACCCGGCCTGCGCCAAGGCCTGCCCGAACGGCGCGATCACGTACATCGACGCCGACTGGACCGGACTGGACAAGATGCGCGCGTGGGCCGAGAAGGCCAACGCGGCGGCCCTGTAAGGAGAAGCACAGATGGCATGGAATAGAAAAGTCCTGCGGGTCAATCTGACCAACGGCACCTGCACGGCCGAGCCCCTCAACATGGAGTGGGCCAACGACTACCTCGGCTCCCGTGGCCTCGGCACCAAGTACCTCTACGAAGAGACCGACCCGAAGGTCGACCCCCTTTCGCCGGAGAACAAGCTGATCATGGCGACCGGTCCGCTGACCGGCACGATGGCCTCCACCGGCGGCCGCTACACGGTGATCACCAAGGGCCCGCTGACCGGCGCGATCGCCTGCTCGAACTCGGGCGGCTATTTCGGCGCCGAGCTGAAGTTCGCCGGCTGGGACATGATCATCTTCGAAGGTAAGTCGGCCAAACCGGTCTACCTGTATCTCGAGAACGACAAGGCCGAGCTGCGCGACGCCGGCCACCTGTGGGGCAAGACCTGCTGGGACACCGAGGAGATGATCAAGGAGTCCCACCAGGACCCGCAGATCCGCGTCTCGTCGATCGGCCGCTCGGGCGAGAATCAGGTAATGTTCGCCTGCATCGTGAACGACCTGCACCGGGCTGCCGGCCGCTCCGGCGTCGGCGCCGTGATGGGCTCGAAGAACCTCAAGGCGGTCGCGATCCGCGGCACCAAGGGTGTCTCCGGCGTCAAGGACTTCGCCGCCTTCCTGAAGGCCAGCAACGACGCCAAACAGGTTCTGAAGGACAACGCCGTCACCGGCCAGGGCCTGCCCACCTATGGCACCCAGGTGCTGATGAACGTGATCAACGAGGTCGGCGCGCTGCCCACCCGTAATCACCGCGACGTGCAGTTCGAGGACGCCTCGAAGATCTCCGCCGAGGCCATGCACGAAGTGCGCGAGAGCGACGGCAAGAAGCACCTGGTGACCAACGCCGCCTGCTTCGGCTGCACCATCGCCTGCGGGCGGATCTCGAAGATCGACCAG
>JAGRGD010000300.1 GCA_020445665.1 Rhodocyclaceae bacterium | reverse complement strand
GGCCTCGGTCACCCCCTTGTCGAAGTCACCGCCGCGGGCCGGCGCTACCACCCCGAGGGAGCCGAGGAACGCATGTGCGTGGAAGGTCGCATCGGCGATGAACCGCGCGTTGACCTCGTCGTCGATGTGCGGGGCCGTCTCGCGCCACCGCGACGTCCAGCCGATGAGCCGAGCGATGAAGGCGTCCCACGCGGCCTTGAGGCGGGCCCACAGCACCGCCAGGGCGCCCGCCGGCCCCGGCGCGGCCGGTGCCACGACAGGTGGCAACGCGCGCACACGGCGAACGCCTGTCACCTTGCGGATGATCCGCTTCCAGCGGTGCGAGACCGGATCCCGGTACAGCCCGGGGCGCCCTGCGATCTTCACGGGTACCACTCCAGGAGCGCCGAGAACGCGCCGGCGCCGCGCGACGGCAGCGCCTTGGCCGCCTCCCCGTCCTCGGGCCACCGCAGTTGCTCAGGCATGCCCCCCTGGTCGTCCTGCATCGCCGCCGCAGCTTGAGCGCCCTGGTCGGGGTCCATCTGCTGCTGCTGGCTCGCCTGCATCCGCCGGGCGTGGTCCTGATCTGCCATCGACGCCTGGTGCTGTTGCGCCTCCTGTTGCTGTTGCATCTGCGCTTGCTGCTGCTGCTCCATCTGTTGCTGCTGCATCTGCGCTTGCTGCTGTTGCTGGGAGTTTTGGATGGCCGCCTGCAGGAGCGCCTGGGCCATCGGCGCCGGCAAGTCAGCGATGCGGACCTTCTCGCCGTTCAGGTCCATGGTGATCTCGATGGGCGACTTGCCCTCTTCCAGCCGCCCCTCGTTCAAGGTCTGGAAGGAGCCGACCCGCTGGGTGCGAAGCTGGACTTCGAGCTCCTCGGCCTTGTCGTTGAGGCCGGTGAAGCGAAGCTCGAACTCCGGGTCGATCATCTGGACGACGGGCGTGAACACGTTGGCCGCCAGCCAGTTGAGATCCCCCAAGACGCCCTCGTCCCGCATCAGGTCGATCTCTTTGGCCCGGTCTCGCTCGCTCAGCGACGACGCGCCCGGGCCCCGCGGGTCGAGGTTGATGTCGGTCAGATCGGTGTTGTGGATCGCGGCGATGAGCGCAGCCCTCGTGTGCTGGGATTGCTCGTGCCCCAGGTCCGCGAGGGGCGGCCGGATCGACACCGGCCGAAGGTCGTTGCCATTCGGCCCGATAGGGAGAATGGGGGGGATGTGGGCCCCGTTCGGCCCGGAGTGCTGCGAGCGCAGCTTGTTCACCAGCTCGGTGGTGCCCTCGGTGCCAAAGGTGCCGACGAGCAGGAGGATCGTCGTGATGATCCCGTGCGTGTAGAACTGCGTCTGGTAGTTTTCGGCCAACATGTGGTGGTTCTCCAACCACCACGCCATCTCGACCGGGCTGAACCCGTACCCCCAATGGGCCGCCACCGGCGACGGGTTGGCGACGCCGACGATCATCTCGTTCGACTGCAGGAACGCCTGGGGTCGATAGCCGTTGGTGGCGTCCACCTGGACCCAGGCGTACCGCGACAGGTCGCCGCCCGCGTGGCCGAACGCCTCAGCGGCGGCATCCCAGGCGTCGAACTGCTGGCGTTCGGGGATGTTGGCCTCGACCCACTTCTCGGCCCACAGCCGGATCGGCCAGATCGTCGCGCCGTCGACGGCTGCGATCTGCACCGGCGCCGTCCCCGCCGCGTTCCAGATCACGTTGAGGCACGCCCGGTCGATGGTTCGCAGGTCGGCCCCGATCTTGGTCAGGAGGCCGCTGAACGAGCCGTCGTGAGGGTGCGGGTTGCGAAACAGCGTCTCGCAAGCAGCCTTGCGCCTCTCGTAGTTGCGGACCTTCTTGGTGTCGAAGTGGGGTTCCGACTCCCGGGTGTGGACCACTCGCCAGCCCGGATCGTGGCGGGCGCCACTCCAACGCGCGGCCGCGACGCGAAGGCCGGCCGCGCGCCTGGCGTGAAGGGCAGTCGTGATGTAGCAGCCGCCACCAGCGATCCGACGCAACTCGTCGAAGGGGACGGTGCCCTCGGGCTTGCCGAAAGCGTAGGGGAGGGGGCCGGACGAGTACCGAACCGCATCGTTGATGTAGTCGGTGCGGCGCTTGGC
>JAGRGD010000299.1 GCA_020445665.1 Rhodocyclaceae bacterium | reverse complement strand
GTGAGCCCGCGCCACTTCGTTGCGCTCGTCGCCAAGGGGGCCACCCTTGCCTTCCTCCCGCGCCTTGTGGCACAGGCTCAAAGTCTCAACGCGATCCGCCATACAAATGTCCACAGACCCTAGCGCCACGAGCGTCGTCGGCGGCTTCTTCCTGCGCGTCCTGCTGTGGCTCGTGCCGCTGCTGGCGGCCTGGTACTGGGCGCGTGAGTGGCTGTCGCTGCCGGTGGCGTGGGTGGCCGAGCAGGCCATGCGTGGCTTCTTCAGCTACTGGGTGACCGGTTCGGAACTGGAGGGCACCACCCAGACGCTGCTGACGGCGCTCGAAGTCCGCGCACCGGACGGCCGGGTCGGTGAGCTGGCGCCGACCGCCAACATCCTCAGCTATGCCTACGGCACGCCCTTCGCCGCCGCCCTGCTGCTGGCGGTGGACCGCCAGGGCTGGTGGTGGAAGCTGCCGCTGGCCGGGCTCGCCCTGATCCCGTTTCAGGCTACCAGCGTGTGCTTCACGTGGCTGATGCAGGTGGCCGTCCTCGCCGCCCCGGAGACCGCTGCCCAGACGGGCTTTGATGCCTGGGACATGAACTTCTTTGCAGCCGGCTACCAGCTCGGCTTCCTGCTGCTGCCGACGCTGATGCCGGTCCTGATCTGGTTCGCGCTGGACCGCCGGGTGGTGGCGGCCCTGCTGATTGAGAGCGCGCTCGAACGGGACGACTGAGCCAGCCCCCCTCGAGGCGCCAGCCTGCGCGGATGCATCAGCGCTTCCCCGCGTTGCGGTCTGCACGGCAAAAGGGAGCGACCACGCTGGCGGCGAGTGCGGTGTCCGCCGGAAAGCCCTGGCCGCCCTCGATGCCGATCTGCGCCGGCGACCGCCCCGGGCGATGGACGAAAGTTCCGAACAGGCGGTCCCAGAGGGTGATCGACGAGCTGAAATTGCCGGCTTCGGCGACGCGCACGCTGTGGTGGTAGCGGTGGTGCTCGGGGCCCATTACCCAGCGGCCCAGAACGCCGAGGCGCACATCGGCGTTGAGGTGGGCAAAGAAGCCCTGAAAGCTGGTCAGGAAACCCGCTGTCGCCACCGCCATTTCTGAGAAGCCGAGCCACGCGAGCGGCACGGTGGTCACCAGGTTGCCGATCAGCAGATCGACAAAGTGCACGGTGTTGTTGTTGGCGACGTTGAGCTTCTGCGGCACATGGTGGATGCCATGGAAACGCCACAGCCGGGCCGACTCATGGCCGGCCCGATGCCACCAGTAGCCGAAGAAGGTGCTGATCAGCAACGCCGTTGGTACGGCCAACCAGAGAGGCAGCGGCATCTGGGACGGGGCCATCCACAGCGCGGTTGCCGTGGCGCCGGCGTTGGCGAGGCCGCTGTTGATTCCGTTCATCAGGAAGTAGACGCCGTTGGTTCGCAACTCGCGGCGGTCGGGCCGCCAGGCGCGGCGAAACGGCAGCGCCACCTCGGCCAGGGCCATGGCGGCCAGCGAGAAGAACAACCCCAGCAGGTAGACAACGCCGACAGGCAGCCCCTACGCGTGCAGCAGGGCGGTGAAAAGCAGGCTGGCGGAGAGCAGGCCCGGCCAGATCAGGTAGGGCAGCGCTTGGACGGCGGAGTGGGTCGTGCGGTGGAGGGTCTGGCGGGTGCAGCTCATCGGTGGCTCCTTATGTTTACGGTGTCAACATGGCGCAGCTTAGTGTCCGAAGTTGACGATGTCAACATTGGCTGACATGATGGTCATGACAACTGACGAGCGGAGTGGGGATGGAGGACGCGAAGGGTGGCTATCACCACGGCAACCTGCGTGAAGCGCTACTCGACGTGGCGGAGCAACTATTGGCCGAGCAGGGGGCGGCTCAACTCAGCCTGCGTGCCGTCGCCCGGGCGGCGGGTGTCAGTCATGCCGCGCCGTACCGGCATTTTCCGGACAAGGCTGCGCTGCTGCGGGGTGTCGGTCAGCGGGGCTTCGAGGCCCTTGAACGGCGCCTGCGGGTGGTCAGTGACGGGGCGGGAGGGACAAGGGCCGCCCTCGAAGTGGCCGGGCGGGCATATATCGAACTCGCCCTGGCCAACCCGGAGCGGACACTGCTGATGCTGGCTTCACGTCCGGACGGCGCTGACCAGGACGCAGATTTTCGTCGCGCGGCGGTGGGGGCCTACCGGGCCCTGGCGGGACTCGTCGAGCAAGGCGTCGCGGAGGGGGTATTCGGGGGCGACCCGGCGATCCTGACGCTGACGGCCTGGTCCGGGGTGCACGGCTTCGCGATGCTGGCGCTCACCGGCAATCTCCCCGGCTCGGCCGGGGGCCACATCGAGCCGACTCTGATGACGAGCGTCGTCGAGCGGGTGGTCGCCGGTCTTTGCGCCGACTGAGGCCGGTGGCCGAGCGGGGCATCAGCCGATTACCGTTACCACCACCTGCCGTTGCTGCGCATGGCTGCGGTGCTCCCACAGGAACACGCCCTGCCAGGTGCCCAGCCGCAGCCGGCCGTCGGTAACGGGCAGGGTCAGGGAGGTTTCCGTGAGCACACTGCGGGCGTGGGCGGCCATGTCGTCGTCGCCTTCGAGGTCGTGCCGGTAGGCCGGATCGCCGTCGGGCGCGAGGCGGGCGAAGAGGGTCTCCAGGTCGCGCCGGACGTCCGGGTCGGCGTTTTCCGTCACGATCAGCGAGGCCGACGTGTGCTGGACGCAGATATTGACGAGGCCGCAGGCGACGCCGCTTGCGCGCACGATATCGCTGACCTCGGGCGTGATGTTCCGCGTGTCGCGGCCCCGGGTGTCGAAGCGCAAGGTGTCCTGATAGGCCATCAGTCCCCCAGCGCGGCGCGGGCCTCGCCGAGGCTCGCGTACAGGCGCGAGCGAATGTGGTCGTCGGCCAGCGCCTCGCCCAGCTTCATCCGCGCGAAGCCGCTCGTGGCGTAGCGCACCACGCCGGTATAGAAGCGGCTGGTGACGTCCTGCACCATCGCCACGTAGTCCTCCAGCAGCTCCGGCTCGATCTCGAAATTCTCGTAGTTGACCACCGCAGGCACCTTGCGGCCGATCTCGGCGAAGCGCGCCTCGATCAGCTCGTGGATCTGCCGGATCTGCGCTGGCTGGCGGATGTGCAGCCGCTCGAAGTTCACGAAAAACAGCGCCTGTTCCTGGTCGTACACCAGGCGATCGGCCAGCGAGAGGGCGGTCAGGTCGTTGCGCAGGGCCATGCGGCCGGGCGCGAACAGGCGGGCGTCCATCCGCACCGGCTCGCCGCGGATGATCGGGCGGAAACCCATCCGGTCGAGGATTTCCCGGTCGATGTCGATACCGGGCGCCACCTCGACCAGCTCCATGCCCTCGGGCGTGAGGCGGAAGACGCAGCGCTCCGTCACGTAGAGCACGGGCTGTTGGCGGGCAAGCGCCACCGAGCCGGCGAAGGTGCGGTGCTCGACCGCCTCGACGAACTTCTGCGAGCGCCCCTCCGAGACGATCCGCAGCTCGCCATCGTCCACGGCGATCTCGAGGCCGCCGGCGGTGAAGGTGCCGACGAAGACCACCTGCTTGGCGTTCTGGCTGATGTTGATGAAGCCGCCGGCGCCGGCGATGCGCTGACCGAACTTGCTGACGTTGAGGTTGCCGTGGGTATCGGCCTGGGCCAGCCCGAGGACCGCCAGGTCAAGGCCGCCGCCGTCGTAGAAGTCGAACTGGCTCGGCTGGTCGATGATCGCGTCGGTGTTGATCGCCGCGCCGAAGTTCATGCCGCCGGCCGGGATGCCGCCGATCACGCCCGGCTCGGCGGTCAGGGTCAGGAGATCGATGATGCCCTCCTCGGCGGCCACCGCAGCGACCCCTTCCGGCATCCCGATGCCCAGGTTCACCACCGCATTGGCCTTCAGTTCCAGTGCCGCGCGACGGGCCATGATCTTGCGCTCCGACATGCCCATCGGCTCGATGCTGGTGGCCGGTACGCGGATCTCGCCAGCGTAGGCAGCGCTATACGGTACGGCGAAAGTCTGCTGGTGATGCTCGGGCTTCTCCGCCACCACCACGCAGTCCACTAGCACGCCGGGGATCTTGACCTGGCGGGGCGACAGGCTGCCCCGCTCGGCGATGCGCTCGACCTGGGCAATGACCACGCCGCCGCTGTTGTGGGCGGCCATCGCGATGGCCTGGGCCTCGAGGGTGAGCGCCTCCTTCTCCATCGTGATGTTGCCATCGGGGTCGGCCGTGGTGCCGCGGATGATGCCGACGTGGATCGGGAAGGCCTTGTAGAACAGGTACTCCTCGCCGTCGATCTCCATCAGGCGCACCAGCTCGTCCACGGTGCGGTCGTTGATCCGGCCACCGCCGTAGCGGGGATCCACGAAGGTGCCGAGGCCGACCCGCGTGAGGGTGCCTGGCTTGCCGGCGGCGATATCCCGGAACAGGTGGGTGATCACCCCCTGGGGCAGGTTGTAGGCCTCGATCTGGCCCGACACGGCCAGCTCCTGGAGGCGGGGCACAAGCCCCCAGTGTCCGCCGATGACCCGGCGCACCAGGCCGCTGTGGCCGAGGTGGTTGAGGCCGCGGCTCTGCCCGTCGCCCTGCCCGGCGGCATAGACCAGGGTCAGTTCGCGGGGGTAGCCCTTGCCGTCCGCCCGCGAGCGGGATTCGGACAGGAAGCGCTCCTCGAGGGCCACGGCGATGCCCTCGGCGAAGCCGATGCCGACGAAGCCGCCGGTGGCGACCGTGTCGTGGCTGCGGATCAGCTGGACCGCCTCGGCAGCGCTGACCACCTTGCCGGCGTGCACGGCGCGAAGGCGCTCGAGCATCGGCGCGATGTGTTCGATCTTGTTCATGCTCTCCTCTCCCGGCGCCGACTGCGCGGCACTCGGGGGAGAAGATACCTGTCCGGGCTCCCGTCGTGTAGTAGGGCAGACACCGATTGGCGGGGCGCGCGGACCGCTGCGAACCCGCCCTACAGCCCGCGCGCCCACGCGGGCCGGAGCGGCGCCGCGGCCGGATTGTCGATGGCCCCCTGCAGTTCCGCCAGCAGGCGCGCCTTGTCGGCGCCCAGCGTGCCCTTCAGGGCCAGCCAGTTCGAGGCGTGATCCGAGCGGAAGACCGTCCGCCGCAGCGCCAGCGCGGACACGAAGCGGTGCAATTCCCGCAGCAGGCCGGCCGGGTCGAGGGGCGCCCACTCCGGGAACCCCGCACGGAACCGATCCTCGCCGCCAGGGAAGCTGACCACCAGCGTGGACAGGAACTCCGGCTGGGTGGCGTTCGCGAGTCGCGCCGAACCGTCGGCGTGACGGTCGCTGTGCGCGGTGCCGCCCAGCCCGTTGAGAATCATCACCGAGCGCTTGATCCCGGCGGCGGCGAGCTTGTCGAGGGCGCTGACGGTGGAGGCATAGTCTTCCCCTTTGACCACCCTGGCCAGCACCAGGTCATCGCCGGACTCGGCGCCCAGATAGGCCAGGCTGAGGCCGGCATCGCGCAGCTCCGTCAGCTCGGCGACGCTCTTGCGCTTCAGGTTGCTCGCGAGGCAGTAACTGGAGACCCGGCGCACGGCGGGCAGGTGGCGCCGGATCGACTGCAGGATGTGAAGCAGGCGGCGGGTGGACAACACCAGGGCGTCGCCGTCGGCCAGGAACACCCGCTGTACCTGATTGCCGAGGCTCGCCGCCGTGCGCTCGATGGCCCGCTCCACCTCGGCCGTGTCGCGGGGCCGGAACGCCTTCTGAGGTGCCGTGTACATTTCGCAGAACGTACAGCGGTTCCACGAGCAACCGTCGGTGACCGGCAGGATCAGGGAGCGGGCTTCACTCGGGGGGCGGTAAACCGGCTCGATGTAACGGATCGGGATCATGGGCGGGTTCGCTGGCGGAGCGCATCAGTGTACCGACACCCACCGCCCCCCGTGTGCATCGCCGCCTGCCCGCCACCGCAACGCATCTCTGCGGCAGGATCCGTTCACTGGCGCCATACTGAGGGCCGGGATGAGGAGGTGGGATGAAGGACTTTCGTCAGGTCGGGCGCGTCGCCGGCAGGGCGGGCGTGGCCGAGAATCCGGCCGGGTCGCCAGCCGCCGGGCAGGCTGTTCCCGCCGCTGCCCGGCGGCTGGCACGCGCCGGGCGTCTGGTCATCGCATCGGCCCTGGTCTTGCTGGCGCTCGGCGGCTGGCTGATGATTGCGCCCCCCGAGGCGCTGCCGGCCCAGGCCCGTCCGTTCGTGCCGGGCATGATGCTGGCGCTCGGACTGCTGGAGTTCGCGGTTGGCAGCGTGCTCGTCATCCGCAGCCGAAATCCGGCGAATCGATCGTAAAGCCGTGTGGCGCTTAACGCACGGGACGGCACGTCCGTGCGACGCTATCGGAATCGATAACCCGAGCGCGGGTCGAAACCGCGCCGTACCCCTGCCCCAGGCATGAAACTGAGAGACAAGATCCTTGCCGGCTTTCTGGCCGTCGCCACCCTGACCCTGCTGGTCGGCGCGTTCGGTTACCGTGCGCTGGAGGTGGCCCAGTTCGAGCTCGAGGGGGCCGTGCAGCGCACCCGGCCGGTCATGGACGCGCTCCAGCACCTGCGCCTCGAGGCCGTGCGGGCGACCTACGGCACCCTGCATGCGGTGCGCCTGTCGCGGGCCGAGGGCGCTTCCCCGCCGCCCCTCGACGAGGCGGCGCTGCGGGAAGCGATGTCCACCTATTCGGACGCGGTCGCGCGCCATTTTCCCGACGAGGCGGAGACCGCTGCCGGCATCGGGCTGGCCGTCGATGGCCTCGTGGTCGACCTGCGTGCCCATCGTGTTTCCGTCGATGGCGAGGATGTCGAGCGCGTGATGGGCGGCTTCGAGCGCCGCGTCCTGCAGCAGCTGGTGCGGCTCGAGTCGATGGTCGGCACGGCGCTGGCACAGGAGGAGGACGAACTCTCGGGCTACCTCTCGCACGTCGACGCGGCCGCGCGGGACTGGACGCGCAAGGCCACCGCCCTCGGCGTGCTGGCGCTGCTCCTGGTCGGGGTTGGCGGCGCCTGGCTGTCGCGACACCTGACCCGCCCGCTCGAGGCGCTCCGCCAGGCGACCGAGCGGATGGCGCAGGGCGACTACGAGGTCCGGATCACGCACAACAGCGGGGACGACATCGGCCGTCTCGGCAACGCCTTCGAGAGCCTCTCGCGGGAGCTGTCGCAGACCGTGGTGTCCCGCGACGACGTGGAGGCCATCCTCGAGTCGATCTCCGACGGGCTGATGGTCATCGATCGCCAGGGCATCATCCAGCGGACCAACGCGGCGATGCGGCTGAAATGCGCCGACGCGGTCGAGGGGCCGCTGGCGGGCAGGGCGGTCCAGGAGATCCTCGAGTGCACAAGCAAGGAGAAGCGGGTCTCGGATGGGCACTTCACCCGCGAGGGCTACGAGTGTCGCCTGCTGCCGGGGACGGACCGCGAGCGGCGGGTGAGCGTGACGGCAACCTCGATCCGGACCGACAACGCGAGCGGCGGGCGGGTTCTGCTTGTGCGTGACAGCGACACCCCCCGGCAGATCGCCGAGCCGACGCCGCGCGGGCGGGTGCTCAACACGCCGGACGCCCTCCGCGAACACCTGGCCACGCGGCTGTCGGTGCTGACCTGGCGCGGGCGCCACGTCGGGGTGTTGATGGTCGGGCTGGACCGCGGCCGAGAACTCCTGCGGGCCATCGGCGCGTCAGAAGAGGATGGCGTGACACGGCAACTCGCGCTGCGTTTCGCTTCGGTGCTCCGCCCCGACGACGCGGTGGCGCTGTGGAGCGACGAGGCCGTTGCCATCGTGCTCGAGGATATCGGCGCTCCCACGGACCTGCCCAAGGTCGCCGAAGCTCTCCTCGCGTCCCTGGACGAGGCGATCGAGTTCGGTCAGCACCGGGTGCACCCCCGGGTCTCGATCGGCATGGCGGTTGCCCCCGACCACGGCGAAGCGGTGGATCACCTGATGGCCTGCGCCGAATCGGCCATGCGCTGCACGATGGCCGATGGCAAGCGGGGCTACATGCTCTTCGCCCAGGCAACGGGGCAACGCCCGCGCGGCGAGACCGGTCGGCAGTAGGCGCGCGCGCGGACTGCCACGGGCCGGCGGGCTGCCCGGCAGGCTGCTAGAGTAGCGGTCGGCCGCTTACCGACCCTGCCATGCACCGCCCGCGCCATTCGCTGATCGCTCACCCATCCAACCGCCCGTCCGCGAATCTGACGGTGGCTGCGTCGGTCGGCTACGACGGCGTCGGCGGCCTCGACCTGCGTTTCCGGGTCTGCGGCACCGGCGGAGCCCTGCGGCTTCCGGCGCCCGCCGCGCCGCGCCGCGAGGATGGCCTATGGCGGCACACCTGCATGGAGGCATTCGTCGGCGTCGCGGGCAGCGCGTCCTATCGGGAGTTCAATTTCTCGCCCTCGGGCTGTTGGGCGGCTTACGGTTTCAGCGCGACGCGCTGCCGGGACGATTTCGATGTCGAGACCCCATGCCACTGCACATGCGGCCCGTTGCCCGATGGCTTCGCGCTTGAGGCCGTCATACCGGCTGCCTGGCTGCCGGCCGGAGCGTCTCTGACGGTCGCGCTTTCGACAGTGCTCGAGGCGGACGATGGCACGCTCGGCTACTGGGCCCTCAGGCATCCGCCTGGGCAGCCGGATTTTCACTGGCCCGGCGCCCGCTGCCTGACCCTGCCGGACGTGAACCGCGAGGAGCGAGGATGAAGATTGGACTGGAGCGCCTGATCGAGGACGCTGCGCTGCAGCGGGCGTTGCGCGGGCGCCGGGTGGCGCTGCTGGCGCACCCCGCCTCGGTGACCCGCGGGCTGGAGCACGCCCTCGATGCGATCGGACGCCTGCCGGGGATTCGCCTGACGGCCGCGCTCGGCCCCCAGCACGGCCTGCGCGGCGACAAGCAGGACAACATGGTCGAGTCGTCCGACAGTGTCGATGCGGCGCTGGGCATTCCGGTGTTCAGCCTGTACGGCACGGTGCGTCGCCCGACCGACGCGATGATGGACTGCTTCGATGTGCTGCTGGTGGACCTGCAGGACCTGGGCTGCCGCATCTACACCTTCATTACCACCTTGCGCTATGTGCTCGAGGCGGCGGCCCACCATGGCAAGGCGGTGTGGGTGCTCGACCGGCCGAACCCGGCCGGCCGGCCGGTGGAGGGCCTGCGCCTCCGGCCGGGCTGGGAGAGCTTCGTCGGCGCCGGCCCGCTGCCGATGCGCCATGGCCTGACCATGGGTGAGCTGGCGCGCTGGTTCATCGCTGCGTTTGCGATCGACGTGGAGTGCCGCGTGGTCGAGATGGTGGGCTGGGCGCCGGATGCCGCGCCGGGTTACGGCTGGCCGGTGCCCGGGCGAAGCTGGGTCAATCCGAGCCCGAACGCGCCCAACCTGTCGATGGCCCGCTGCTACGCCGGCAGCGTGATGCTCGAGGGCACGACTCTCTCCGAGGGGAGGGGCACGACGCGGCCGCTCGAGCTGTTCGGCGCGCCGGATATCGACGCCGTCGCGGTGCTCGAGCGCATGCGCACGCTCGCGCCGGACTGGCTCGCCGGATGCGTGCTGCGGCCGTGCTGGTTCGAACCCACCTTTCACAAGCACGCCGGCGAGCTGTGCGCCGGTTTGCAGGTCCACGTCGACGACCCGACCCACTACGACCACCAGGCCTTCCGACCCTGGCGGCTGCAGGCGCTGGCCTTCCGCGCGATCCGTGAGCTGTGGCCCGACTACCCGCTGTGGCGGGACTTCCCCTATGAATACGAATTCGAGCGCCTCGCCATCGACCTGATCAATGGCTCGCCGCTCTTGCGCGAGTGGGTCGATGACCCGGCGGCCGGGCCGGGCGACCTCGATCGCCTCGCGGCGGAAGATGAAGCAGGCTGGCGAGATGAGCGACAGGCCTACCTGCGCTACTGAGTGCGGCTGCGCAGTCGCCGTTGCCAACGGCCCGGCGCCGGCGGGCCGCCGGGTGAGCCGCATCGAGGTGCCCGGCATGGACTGCCCGGGCGAGGGCGAGCAGGTCCGTGCCTGTCTCGATGGCCTCGCCACCGGCCTTGAGTTCGACTATCCGGCACGGGTCGTCCGGGTCTGGCACGAGGCGCCGCCCGAGGCGGTGTGTGCGCGCATCCGGCAACTCGGCTTCGGTGGACGCCTGCTGGCTAGCGAGGTGGCCGCGCCGGACGGGTCGCCGGTGGTGGACGAGCGCCGCCAGCGCCGTGTGCTGTGGACCCTGCTGGCGATCAACGCCGCGATGTTCGTGGTCGAAGGGGTAGCCGGCTGGTGGGCTGATTCGGCCGGCCTGCTGGCCGACGGGTTGGACATGCTCGCCGACGCCGGCGTCTATGGGGTGGTCCTCTATGCCGTTGGCCGTGGCGCCGCGCGGCGCCGACTGGCGGCCCGCCTGGCAGGCTGCCTGCAACTCGCGCTGGCGCTCGGTCTGCTCGCCGGTGTGGTCCACCGCGTCCTGACCGGACCCGAGCCCCTCGGCGGCGCGATGATGGCGGTGGCCCTGCTGGCGCTGCTGGCGAATGCGGCCTGCCTGTGGCTGCTGGCGCCGCGCCGGGCCGAGGGGGCCCACATGCGCGCCAGCTTCATCTTCTCGGCCAGCGACGTGATCGCCAACCTGGGGGTTGTCGTCGCGGGCGCCCTGGTTTCGATAAGTGGATCGCCGTGGCCCGACCACGTCATCGGCCTGCTGATCGTCGCTGCGGTGCTCACCGGCGCGCTGCGGATCCTGCGCCTGCCGACAGAGGGCGCCTGATCAGGAGCGCGGGCGCAGGCGGCCCTCGGTGCCGTGGACGAAAGCCAGCGCCTGGTGCTCGGGCAGCGGCCGGCTGAAGAGGTAGCCCTGCATCGTGTCGCACTGCAGGCGGCCGAGGTAGTCGGCCTGGGCCTGGGTCTCGACGCCCTCGGCAACCACCGCCAGCCCCATGCTGTGGGCGAGGCCGATCGTCGCGGCGCAGATCGCCGCGTCGTTGGGGTCGCTCTCGATATCCTTGACGAAGGTCCGGTCGAGCTTGAGCTGGTCGATGGGCAGCAGCTTGAGATACGCCAGCGACGAATAGCCAGTGCCGAAGTCGTCGATCGACAGCCTCACGCCGAGGGCCTTGAGCGCGCGCAGCCGGCGCACGCTCATCTCCGCATCCTCCATGGCCACGCTCTCGGTCACCTCGAGTTCGAGCAGCTGGGGCGGCAGGCCGGTGTCGCGCAGGGTGTCGGCCACCTGGTCGACGAAGGCGCTGCTGCGCAGCTGCCGGGCGGAGAGGTTGATGGCCATCGAGATCTCGAGCACGCCGGCCCGGCGCCAGGCCTGGAGGGTCTCGCAGGCCTTGCGCAGGACCCAGGTCCCGATCGGCTCGATCAGGCCGGTCTCCTCGGCCAGCGGGATGAAGCGCATCGGCGGCACCAGCCAGCCGTCGGGGCGCTGCCAGCGCAGCAGCGCTTCGACGCCAACGGTGCGCAGCGAGGCCGCCTCGACCTTGGGCTGGAAGTGGAGGATGTACTCCTCGTGGGCGAGGGCCTGGCGCATCGTGCCCTCGAACCGCAGGCGTTCCTCGGCCGCCTCGGTCATCGCCGGGTCGTAGAAGCGGTAGGCGTTCCGCCCGGCCTTCTTGGCCGAGTACATCGCCACGTCGGAGTGCTTCATCAGGTCGCCCCGGTCCTTGCCGTCGTCGGGAAAGACCGAGATGCCCACCGACGCGGAGGGCACGATGGTGTGACCGCCCAGGCTGGTGGGCTCGCTGAGGGTCTCCAGCACATTGGCCGCCAGCGGCGCGGCGAGGGCCGGGCTGGACAGTTCGGTCAGCGCCAGCACGAACTCGTCCCCGCCCAGCCGCGCGACGATGTCGCTGTCGCGCACGCAGTCGTCGAGGCGGCTGGCGATCTCCTTCAGGTACTGGTCGCCGATGTCATGGCCGAGGGAGTCGTTGATCGACTTGAAGTTGTCCATGTCAATGAACATCAGCGCCAGCTTGGTGCCGTTGCGGCGCGCTTCGGCGATGGCCTGGTCGAGACGCGCCTCGAGGGTGTAGCGGTTGGCGAGGCCGGTCAGGGCATCCCGGTGGGCAAGCTCCTCGACGGCCTCGATCGCGCGCTTGTGCTCGGTCACGTCGGTGTAGATCGTCACGAAGCCGCCGTCGGGCAGCGGCAAGCCGCGGATCTCGAGCACCGTGCCGTTGGGGCGGGTCCGCTCGAAGACGTGGGGCTGGCGCTGGCGGGCGCGGTCCATCAGTTCCCGGACCTTGTCCTCGATCTGGCACTCGCCATACTCGCCCCGCTGGGCGTTGTAGCGGAAGAAGCGTTCCAGTGTCGGGCCGTTGTCGAAGAGCTCCGGCGGAAAATCGAGCAACTGGCGGTAGGCCTCGTTGCAGGCGACGAGGCGGAAGCGGCCGTCGAACAGTGTGACGCCGCCGGGGATGTTGTCGATCAGGGTGCGGAAGATCTCGTTGCGGGTGCGCAGCTCGGTCTCCACCTCGATCCGGTCGGTGATGTCGGTGTAGGTCGTGATGAAGCCCGCCACGCGCCCATCCAGGGACAGGGGCTGGCCTTCGATCAGGTGGGTGCGGCCGTTGGGGCGGCGCCGCTCGACCCGGTGTGCCTCGAAGCGGGCCGCCAGTTCGCGGCGCCGTTCGACGTGCTGCTGGATGTCGCCGGGGCCATATTCCCCCCGCTCGGCGGGAATGCGGATCAGGTCTTCGAAGGGGACGTACTCGTAGACGGCCTCCAGCGGCAGGTCGAGCACTTCGATGAAGGTGGCGTTCCAGTGGCGTAGTCGCAGGTTCTCGTCGAAGACCGACACGCCATGGGGCATCTGGTCGAGGACGGCCTGGAGGTAGGCGCTGCGCCGCTCGAGGGCCTGCTCGGTACTGCGCCGGCGAGTGATGTCGGTGTAGATGGAGATGAAGCCGCCGTCGGGCAGGGGCGCACCCCGGATCTCCAGCACCGTGCCGTCGGGCCGGGTGCGTTCGAAGCAGTGAGGCTGTCCGCTGCGGGCCCGCTCGAGCAGGCCAGCGACCTGGGCCTCCGGGTCGCCGGGGCCGTACTCGCCGCGTCCGATGTTGAAGCGGACCAGGGTCTCGAAGCTCGGCAGGCGCCCGCCCTCGAAGAGCGATGGCGGGAAGTCCAGCAATTCGATCAGCTGGCGGTTGCAGGCGACCATGGCGAGTTCGGCGTCGAACAGCGTGACGCCACCGGGGAGGTTGTCGAAGATCGACTGGAGAATCTCGCTGGGCGGGCGCTGCCCGGTCGAGGGCAGGCGCGGTGCCGGCGCTGAGCGCAGGCGCTGGCGGGCATCTGCCAGCCGGCTACGCAGGCGCAGCAGAAGCAGCACGAGTCCGCACACCGCCACCGCGAGGGCGGCGATCGTCGTCAGCAAGAGGGCCTGCATCGTCTCCATGGACCGCGGTCATGGCCGCAATCTCATCCTTGGTTGGCGATTTTCCGCCAAGGCCCGGATTCTAACGGTTGGCGCCGCTGTGTGGGGCGCGACGGCCGCAGCGGCCCGCCCGGCCCGACTTGCGGCGTGCTGCAAGGCACCATAAGCTGGGCAGGCGCCGTGGGTGGCGCGTCTGTCCGACAGAACACGAGGAGTCCCATGAAAGAACAACTTGCCAATGCCAGCTGGGTCGACGTCTACCTGTGGCCGTGGCTGATCAATATCGGGATGGCGGTCGCCATCTTCCTGCTCGGCCGCTGGCTCGTGAAGCTGGGCGTGTCGATTGCCGGCAAGCTGCTGAAACGGGCCGGCATGGACGAGATGCTGGCCCACTTCGCCCTGTCGATCCTCAACGGCGTGCTGCTCCTGCTGGTAGTCGTGGCGGCCCTCAACCAGCTCGGCGTGGACACCACCTCGCTGGTGGCGATCATCGGTGCCGCCGGCCTGGCGATTGGCCTTTCGCTGCAGGATTCCCTCAAGAACTTCGCGGCGGGCGTGATGCTGATCGTCTTCCGGCCGTTCAAGAACGGCGACGTCGTCGAGGCGGCCGGCACGATGGGCGTAGTCGAGCGGATCAACATCTTCAGCTCGACCTTCCGTACCCCCGACAATCGGGAGATCATCATCCCCAACGGCGCCATCTACTCGGACGTGATCACCAACTACTCGGCGCGCTCGCAGCGGCGCATCGATCTGGTCATGAGCATCAGCTACGACGACGACATCCGCCAGGCCAAGACGGTTGCCGAGTCGGTGCTCAAGGCCGAGGCGCGGGTGCTCGAAGACCCGGCGCCGTTCATCGGCGTGGCCGAACTGGGCGCCAACAGCGTGGATATCCACGTGCGGCCCTGGGTGGCATCCAGCGACTACTTCGCGACGATGTGCGATCTCAAGGAGCAACTCAAGATTGCCTTCGACGAGAACGGCCTGTCGATTCCCTACCCGCAGATGGACATCCACCATTACCAGCTGCCCTCGGCAGAGTCGGCCGAGGGGGGCAGCCAGGGCTGATCCGGCCCGGGCCGGGTGCCGACGCCTCGGGAGCCACGATCATGGACATCACCACGCCTGCCCTGCTGTTCCCGGCGATCTCCCTGCTGCTGCTTGCCTACACCAACCGCTTCCTCACGCTCGCGCAGGTGATCCGGCAACTGCACGCGTCGCCGGATCCCCGCGCCGAGGTGGTCCGGCGGCAGCTGCCGGGACTGCGGCGGCGGGTGTGGCTGATCAAGGTCATGCAGAGCGTGGCGGTGGCGAGCTTCCTGCTGTGCTGCCTGTCCATGCTCGCCCTGTTCGCCGGCTGGCAGGCCGGAGGCCAGTGGCTGTTCGCGGCCAGCATGCTGGCCCTCGCCGTGTCGCTGATCCTCTCTCTGATCGAGGTGCTGATCTCTACCAACGCGCTGACGGTGGTGCTCGAGGATCTCGAGGGCGGGCGATCACTCGATGCCCGTGCGGTCGCCCCCCGGGACGACAGCACGGGCCCCGGCGCCGGCCGTACCTGAAGGGCAATGCCAGGGCCAGGCGGCAGCGCTGTACCCGATACGGGGCGGCCGGAGACGGCCGCCCCGTCGCCTTTCGGAAGATTCCAGTCGACCGGTGCGTAAGGAATGACGCATGGCTGCGTCCAATCTTCACGAAACGCATGATCGTTTCGCGAAAACACCAACCTCAAGGAGAGCAGCCATGATCACCCGTAACCTTCTCACCCTCGCCCTCGTCGCCGGACTGGCTTCCCAGGCCCACGCGTTCTCGAGCGAATACGCCCTCGATCAGGCCCTCGCCGGCTTCGGACCGGTCGCAAGCGGATCCGTGAGCCCCGAGCCTGCCGGTCCGTTCCGCGGCGAATCCGACATCAATCGCGATCTTGCCGGCTTTGCCGGGGTCGTCGCCAGCGATGCGGTCAGCGATGTTCGCCATGCCTTCCGCAACGAGTACGACCTGAACCATGGTGGTCCGACGGACACCGCGCCGGAAGCGATGGCGGCCGAGGGGGGGCGTGGCGAGGCCGTCGAGCGTGTCGCCTTCCGCGGCGAGTATCAGCTCAATCGCGATCTGTCGGGCTTCGCCCGGCTGGGCAGCCAATACACGGGGGCAGGCGATACCCGCTACGCGTTTCTCGGCGAGTATGACCTGACCCATGGCGCTGCCGCCGCCCCCGTCGTGTCGCGTACCGGCACCACGGAGAGGCCGGCGGAAATGGCCATCGGCTACCGCAGCGAGTTCGAATTGAGCCAGGGACTGGCCGGCTTCCCGGCATGAGCCCACCGGCACCTGGCCGGGCATCCGCGTAAACAAGAAGGGCCGTCGATGACGGCCCTTCTTGTTGTGCTGCGTGAGCGGAGGGAACTACTGAACCACCGACACGCCGCCCGAGAAGACGATCTGGTCGAAGGTCCGGTCCAGGGACTTGGCCGTGAAGTTGCGCATCGTCATGCCGCCACTCCAGCGCACCGTGTCCCCGACCTTGACGGTCGTCTCGGGTGCTGCGATCCAGACCGACTTACCGTCCTGGTCCACTTCGAGGTAGGTGTAGCCGCCTGCCGTGGTGGAACTCTTCACCACACCGGACGGACCGGATGCCGCTGTCGGCATGGCGGCACCGCCACCACTGCCATGGGGTGAGGCGGCACCGTGGGGCGACGCGGCCGCATGGGGATTCGCCGCAGCGGGCTGGCCATCCGGTGTCGTGCCGTGCGCCTGTACCTGGCCCTGGGGGCCACCGACGCGGCCCCAGTTGTTGACGAAGAGGATGTTGTCGAAGGTCCGGTTCAGCGATTTGGCGGTGAAGTTGTGCATCACCGCATACTGGCCCCACTGCACCATGTCACCCGGTTGCGCGTCGATGTGGCCGCCAGCAATCCAGACCCGCTGACCATTGGGCCCCTCGACCTCGCCATAGGTGTAGCCGCCGGCCTCGATCGCCTGCACCAGCTTGCCGGTGTTGGGCGGCCACTGGGTCTCGGCGGCCTGGGTCGGCGCGGCTTCGGCCGGCGCGGGCGGAGCGGCGGCGGGCGCTTCGGCCTTGGGGGCCGCGGTGGTCTTGGGTGTGGCTTCCTCCTGGTTCGAGCAGGCGACCAGGGCAAGCGAAGCGAGCAGGGCGAAGTACAACGGGCGGTTCACAGGCAGATCTCCAAACGTGGCCCGGGCAGTTGCCCGGCGCACGGATGCTAGCACAGCGTGCTGAATTCGGCGGCCGAATCGCTGCCTGGCCCGCCGAATGGCGCATTGCGGTAGCCGACGATGCCGGATGTGTCGAAACATGACGTCCGCATTGAATGGGCAGGTTGCGTTGTGTCGTGCCTCCCGCTGCTGCCCCTCTTTTTGTGTGTCCCGGGGAACCGGGCATTCCCCTGGCGGGTCAGCTCGCAAGGAGGGTCATCCCGCTCCGGTCCTGGACGCTGCCTGGCACGTACGCCCGCGCCGGCGGCAGCGAGGCACAGGCGGAGTGTGACCGGTGTGCATTCCGCGTGTGGGCCTGCGCGGTCCATGTGGCTGCGGTATCGTGCCGCTTACCTGCCCTTAGAGGTGTTTACCCCACCGCATGCCGCGATATCTTCGTGACTGCCGCGGACACCGATGCCTGCTGCTCCTGCTGGCGCTGATGCTCGGGGGCTGCAGCGCCCTGTCCTTCGTCTATATGAACGCCGCCACCCTCGGCGTGCTCTGGATCGACCGTGCGCTGGATCTGCCTTCGGCGCACAAGGCGCTGCTCGGCGATGCCGCCGAACAGGTCCACCGCTGGCACAAGGGCGAGCCGGCTGCCGAGCTGGCCGTGTTTCTCCGCGAAGCCCGCAGACGTCTGCAAGGGCCGGTGGACCAGGCGGACGGTGAGTGGATCGTCACCAATGCGCAGGAGCAGGTTCGCCGTATCGGCGACCGGCTGGCCATGACGTTCGGCCCCCGCATGCCCCCCTTCTCCGAACAGCAGCTCGCCCGCGTTTCGCGTCGGCTGGCCGAGCGACGGGAGGATTTCGCCGAGGAGATCGGACTCGGAGACCCGGAACGGGAGCGGGCCCTGCGTATCGAGCGCATCGAGGAGGCCGTCGACGACTGGCTGGGTTCGGTCACCGACGACCAGCGCCGGCTGGTGGCGGCTTCCGCGGCCGTGGCCCGCTTTGAACCGTCCCTTTGGCTCGCCGAGCGGGCACGACGGGAGGCCAACCTGGTCCAGGCCCTTGATGCCCGGGACGGGGGCGTGGCCCTGCGAGCCTGGTTCAACGACTGGCTCACCGGGCGGCCGCCGGAGGCCGCAGCGGCGCTCGACGCCCAGCGGGCGGACGCGATCGCGATGTGGGTGGCGGTCTTCAACAGTGCAACACCATCGCAGCGGGCGCACCTGCTCGATCGCCTCGACGGCTGGGCGGAGGTTTTCGAAGACCCCTGAGGGGTCGGCGTGGTGGCCGCGCCGGGCTTGCGGTTCGCACGCTACGGGTTCGATCCGATCCTGGGGGGGCTCCGGCGAGGCCACTGTAAACCCGCCCGCGGGCATGCCGACCTAGAATACCGCCTGTTTCCCCCCGGAGCCTGCCGTGCACCTAGCCCTCGATGCCCTGCGAGACCGGATCCGGACGGTGCCCGACTGGCCGAGCGCCGGCGTCCAGTTCCGCGACCTGACCCCTGTCATGCACGATGCGGCGCTGTTTGCCGAGGTGGTCGCGTGCTTCGCCGCGCGGTATCGCGCGATGGGCGTTGACCGGGTGGCCGGCATCGACGCGCGCGGCTTCGTCTTTGGCGCCGCCCTGGCCCATGCCCTGGGCCGTGGTTTCGTGCCGATCCGCAAGAAGGGCAAGCTGCCGTTCCGTACCCTGGAAGAGGACTACGCCCTCGAGTACGGCGTGGCGACCCTGGAGATCCACGTCGACGCGGCGCGGCCAGGCGAGCGCGTGCTGCTGGTGGACGACCTGGTGGCGACCGGCGGCACGATGCTCGCGGCGGCCAGCCTGCTCGAGCGCCTCGGTGCCGAACTGGTGGAGGCGGTCGCGATCGTCGATCTGCCGGACCTCGGCGGCTCGCAGCGCATCCGCGAGCGGGGAATCGCGCTCTTCACCCTGCTCGCCTTCGACGGCGATTAGGGGTCGTGTGCCTGGCCCGGTCACGAGGCCGGCGGGCGCCCCATGGACATGTCCGGCCAGCCCACTGCGCGGCCGGATGCTGGCAGAGGAGATCGGCCGATGGCCATCGATATGGAACAGGTCCGGCAGACGCGGCGCGAAGCCGACTGCCTCGTCACCCAGGCCGAGGTGGAGGCGGCAATCGGTCGCCTCGCGGCCGATCTCACAAACCGCTACCGGGATCGCAACCCCCTCGTCTATGTGGTCATGAACGGCGGGGTGATCTTCGCCGGGCAGCTGCTACCGAAACTCGATTTTCCCCTCGAGGTGGCCTACCTGCACGCCACCCGCTATGGCATGGCGACCCAGGGGACGCTGCTGGACTGGCGCGTCCGGCCGACCCAGAAGCTGGCCGGGCGCGAGGTGCTGGTGCTCGACGATATCCTCGACGAAGGCCACACCCTTGCCGCCATCATGGAGTACCTGCGGGAAGAAGGCGCAGCGGATGTCCGCAGCGCGGTGCTGGTGCACAAACGGCACGATCGCAAGGCCAGTCCGGGCATGCGGGCCGACTTCAGCGGCGTTGATGTGGCGGACCGCTTCCTGTTCGGCTACGGCATGGACTACAAGGGGTACTGGCGCAATGCGCCGGGCATCTTCGCGGTCAAGGGCCTGTAGGGTCCGGCCGCAGGGCGCGCGGCTCAGCCGATGCAGCGGTACTGCAACTCCTCGACCCCGGGGCCGCGGGGCCGTCCGAAGGTGATCCAGCCGCTGCCATCGAGCACCAGTTCCTCCCGACGCAGGCGCAGGGAGCGGCCGCTGTCATCGACCACGAAGGTGCCGTTGCTGCTGCTATCGACCACCACGAACTTGCCGCTGCGCTCTTCGATCACGCAGTGACGGCGGGAGGCGTGGGTGCCGGTCAGGACCATGTCTGCCGCCGGGTCGCGTCCGATCGACAGCCGGTGGGCCCCTTCGTCCATGCGACGCGATTCGCCCTGGAACTCGATCTGGAGGACCGCCGGGTTGAGCGCCGCCAGGTCTACCGACGCGAACACCGCAGTGACCTTGGAGAAGTCGTCGCAGACCAGCTCGAGCAGGTCGAAGTTGCGGTTGATGCCCTTGAGCGGACGTGGCGGGATCTTGCGCAGCTTGCGCTGGTTGCCGCGGGACAGGAGCTTGGCCGTCTCCGAGGAGGTTACCGCGGTACCGGTCGAGGCCACCTCGCAGAAGCGGGCGGCGACGTTGACGGTCTCGCCGAACAGGTCGTTGCCGGTGCTGACCGCGGAGCCGTGGTGGAAGCCGATCCGGATGTCGATCTTGGCTTCCGTGGCGCTCGGCTCGCCCAGCTCCATGCCGATCGCGGTGCTCGCCTCGAAAGCCGCGTCTGCGTTGTCGAACATCGCCATCAGGCCGTCGCCGGTCAGCTTGATGACCTGGCCGCCGGAATGCATCACGACACGCTGCATCGACTTCAGGCAGCGGTTGATCCGCTTGGCTGCCGCCTCGTTGCCGATGCGCTCGTAGAGCGTCGAGCTGTCCGCGATGTCCGCGAACAGCACGACGCATTCGGTCGCGCGCAGGATTCCGGAGGTCTCCATATGCAGTCGGCGTGCCCTGTCAGTCCCTTGCATTCGCCGCGCCAGGCGCGGTCTCGGCTTCGCGTGCTGACGCGTCTGCCGGATCGCCTCATCGGCCGCGCGGCGGACGTCGTCGCTGGTTCAACGATCGATTATCGCAGGATTTCCGCGTCGCCAATCATTCCTGATCGTTCGGCGACAGACGATGCAGGCGGTCGATGCGTTCCGGCGTGGGCGGATGGCTCGACAGATAGCCGCCGGCGCCCTGCGATTCGCCCGCATCGGCGGACAGCCGCGCGAGCATGTCGGCCAGCAGCCGCGGCGAGAGTCCCGCCCCGGTGAGCAGAGCGGCGCCGTGGCCGTCGGCCTCGTATTCGAACTCGCGCGAGTAGGCGGAGCCGAGCAGGACCGTCGATGCGACCGTGAGCATCGAATCGAAGTCTCCGATCCACAGGCCGACCACCACCGCGATCGCCGAGGACTGGATCAGCTGGCGCAGGCCGTGCCGGTGGTGGACATGTCCCATTTCGTGGGCCACGACCGCGGCCACCGCCCGGGGCGAGCCGGCCAGCTCGACGAGTTCATCGGTGACGACGATGGTCCCCCCGGGCAGCGCAAAGGCATTGGCGCCGATGCCGGGCGCGGCATGGAAGCGCAGGTCCGGCAGCGGCCCCGGCAGGGCTCGGCTGGCCGCCACGATGGCTGCCCGCTGGTCGGCGGGCAGGGTGGTCGGCGCAATCATGCCGCCGGCTTCGAGGGTTCCGACGAGGTGGCCGTCGAAGCCGGCCAGGGCGTCGGCCGGGACACGCGCGGCGAGGTGCTCGGCGACGGCGGGCAGGCCCCAGCGGTAGGTCGCGAACAGGACGGCGAGCAGCACCAGCAGGGCGCCGAGGGCAATCGAAGCGCTGGCTTGCCAGCGCGACACCGATGCCTCGCGATGGCGGCTGGCCGCGAGGATCCGATCCAGCGCGGGGCCGCAGGGAAGCTCCAGCGAGCTGCCGTCCGCCAACGTGGCGCGGCGCACCTGGTGACCGAGCGCCTCCTGCCAGCGTATCGCGTGAAGCGGCAGGCGCTCGCGCCCGTGACTGCCGTCGAGGAAGGAGAGATCGAAGCCCCCGGCCACGACGGCCAGGCGCACCGGGCGCGCGCGGCTCGAGCTGCCGTCGAACAGCAGGCCTTCGATGCTGGCGTCGCCGCGGCTCTCCATCGCTCAGAATCCCAGGTCGATGTCGAGCAGGTCGGCCGCCTCGGAGCCGACTACTGGCGCTTCGGCGGACTGCTCGGCCACGAAGCTGTCGAGCTCGCCGGCCGCCAGGACCGTGAAGTGCTCGACCCGGTAGCGCCACACCCGCGTCACGGCGAAGGGCCGGAACAGGCCGAGGGTGAGGACGGTCAGCAGCCAGTTGGTGACCACGATCGGGTAGTACTCGCGCACCCGCTGACTGCTCGCGAAGCCATGGGGGCCGAGCTGCATCAGGCCGGCGCGCAGGTTGGCGAAGCGTACCTGTATCCAGGGTGCGATCAGGCTCATCGCGACCGCGAGCCACACGAAAATGGCGATCGCGCCCATGCCGGCCATCGCCTGCCAGGCCTCGCTGTCGGACGGCATGCCGCGCATCGCCGCGTAGGCGCTGAAGCCGATCGCGGCGGCGCCTGCGACGGCCAGGGCGATGAACCACAGGCCCGAGATGATCAGTACCCGGTAGATCGGACCGATGGGCGCGTCGATCGAGAACGGGGTGTTGCCGAAGCGCAGGTTGCGCAGCAGATAGTGCCACTGGGCGCGGATCATGAAGGGCATCAGCAGGCCGAGGGACAAACCGACCGCAACCGGCCACAGCAGCCACGGTCGCAGCGCCTCGGTGGCGGTCCCGCTGAAGCCGAAGCGCAGGCCTCGCCAGCTTGTGTTGTGGGCGCGGAAGCGCATCGACCGGGACACCATCCAGGGTAGCAGGGCGAGGAAGATCAGCGTCGCGAAGAGGTTCAGGATCGGCGTGATCTCGGCGACGATGCTGAGGACGATGATCGCAGCTGCCGCGAGCAGGCGGCCCTTGAGGATGTTCATCGGGTCGGCGTGGTATTCGAACGGCGAGCCGGCGAGCAGGGTATTGTTGAGAAAATAGCGCTCGCGTCTGACCTTCGCCCAGGCGGAATAGATGCCGAGGGTCAGGACCGAGAGCAGCAGGTTCACGATCCAGATGCGGAAGTAGGCGCCGCCGCTGCCGGTGAATGCGACTTGATGGGGCACGGGATCGGCGTCTTGCGGCTGGGCTGAGGGCGGGAGGGTCATGGAGGCGAGGGGTGTGGTCGTTTCGGACGGGTGGCGAGCGCAATCGGCGTCGGAGTCACGCGCCACGGCGCGAGACTATCATGACGATGTCACCGGACATGTCGAGTCTGTCGCACCGGCGCTGATCCGGGCGCTGCTCGGCGCGGTGCTCGCCGCAGGATTCGGCCAGCTCGCGGCGGCGCCGGGGACGCCTCTGTATCGCTCGGACGTGGCGCCGGTGCTCGAGCGGCGCTGCGTGGTCTGCCATGCCTGCTATGACGCGCCGTGCCAGCTGAACCTGGGGAGCTGGCAGGGCCTGGCCCGGGGCGCGAGCGCCCAGCGGGTCTATGACGGCGCGCGGTTGAAGCCGGCGACGCCGACGCGTCTGTTCATCGACGCGCAGAGCCCGGGCGAATGGCGTGCCCTCGGCTTTCATCCCGTGCTGCCCGAGGCGCCGGGCGAGGCGGCCCGAAGCCTGCTCACCGGCGTGCTCGCTCAGAAGGCGGCCCATCCGCTGCCGGAGGGGCCGGTGCTGCCCGATGCCTTCGACTTCTCCCTCGACCGCGCGCAGACCTGTCCGCAGCCGGATGCGTTCGAGCGCTACGTCGCCGAACATCCGCAAGGCGGCATGCCCTATGGCCTGCCGGCCTTGTCCGAGGCAGAGCGCGACCCGATCGAGCGCTGGGTCCTGGCCGGCGCCCCGATTGAGCCCGACGCCCCGCCGCCCGAGGATATCCGGGCCCAGGTCGATGCCTGGGAGCGCTTCCTCAACGGCGCGTCGCTGCGGGAGCGGCTGATGTCCCGCTATCTTTACGAGCATCTCTTCATCGGCCACCTGCAGCTCATCGGACGCGACGGAACCCGCTGGTTCACGTTGATCCGCTCCCAGGATCCCCCCGGCGAGCGGCCGGAGCCGATCGCCACGCGCCAGCCCTTCGACGATCCGGGAGAAGCGCCGTTCTACTACCGGCTGGCGCCGCTCGAGGCGGCCCTGGTTGCCAAGACCCACATGCCCTACCGGCTCGATGCGGAGCGCATGGCCCGCTGGCGGGCGCTGTTTCTCGATGGGCTGCCGCCCCTGGCCAGCCTGCCGGGCTATGGCGAGGATCAGAGCGCCAACCCGTTCACGGTGTTTCGCGACATCCCGGTTGCGTCGCGATACCGCTTCCTCCTCGACGACGCGGGCTACTTCGTCGATGGCTTCATCAAGGGGCCGGTCTGTCGCGGCCAGGTGGCGCTGAACGTCATCAATGACCGCTTCTGGGTGTTCTTCGCCGACCCCTCGACCCATACCGACGCGGCGGATGCCTTCCTCGCCCGCCACGCCGACAGCCTGCGCCTGCCGGGCGAATCGGTGTCCGCGGTGCCGCTGGTGTCGTGGAACACCTACCGCGAGCGCGAGGCCGCGTATCTCGAGGCCCGCGCCCGGTTCCTCCGCGAGGCATTCGGCACCGGGATCCCGCTCGACATGACCGTGGTGTGGGATGGCGACGGCCACAACCCCAACGCGGCGCTCACGGTGTTCCGCCACTTCGACAGCGCCAGCGTGGTGCGCGGGCTGGTGGGCGACCGGCCGAAGACCGCCTGGCTGATCACCTATCCGATCCTCGAGCGCATCCACTATCTGCTGGTGGCCGGTTTCGACGTGTTCGGCAATGTCGGTCACCAGCTCAACTCGCGTCTCTACATGGACTTCCTGCGCATGGAGTCGGAGACGAACCTGCTCGCGCTGCTGCCCCTCGAGATGCGGCCGAAGATCGTCGAAGGCTGGTACCGGGGCAATGCGGACGAAGTCAAGGCGAAGTTCTACGACGAGCATGAGGCCTTCGGCATCGACACCGCGATCCGCTACCGCAGCGACGACCCGCTGTCGGAACTTTTCGGCCTGCTCCAGGCGCGGGTCGCTCCGGTTCGCGCGCGTCGCTTCGATGTCGACCTGTCCCGCCGCGACGCGCTGGGCTCGGGCCTGGCGCGGCTGGCCAGCCTGCGGGGGGAGAGCCTGCAGTGGCTGCCGGAACTGGTTTTTCTGCGGATCGAAGACGGCGTGGCGGGGGCGCGGGACTTCACCGTGCTGCGCAACAGCGCGCATACCAATATCTCGCATCTGTTCGCGGAGTCGCTGCGGCGGGTGCCGGAGGAGGACAGCCTCACCGTCGCGCGCGGGCTGCTGGGCGCCCATCCCAACGCCTTCTACCGGCTGCGGCGTGCCGACCTGCCGGCCCTCGCCGAGGCGATCGGCGCGCTGGACGGCGAGGCCGGCTACGCTCGCCTGGCCGACCGCTTTGCAGTCCGTCGCACCGATCCCGGCTTCTGGTCCCACCTCGACTCGGTCCACGCGGCCGCACGCGAGGCCGACGCCACCGGCTTCGGGCTGTTCGACCTCAACCGGCTCGAGAACCGCTGAGGCGCGGCGCGCGAAGCGGGCCTCAGCGGACCGTCAGGTAGACGAACTTGCGGTCCCAGTCGAGTTGGCCGAGGTAGCGGACTTCATAGACGTAGCGTCCGGGCTCGAGCCGGGTGCGCCCGCCCAGATCGAGCTTGGTGGCCACCACGTCCACCTTGCGTCGCGCGCTGTAGGCACTTTCGCCGGACGCCGGCTCCGGCCGCTCGACTTCGCTCAGGGCCCACACCGTGAGCGCCGGATCGCCCCGTTGGCCGCCGAGGATCTTGTCGCCGTCGCCGGCAGGCTTCACCTCGAGGCTGAGCGCCTTGCCACCATCGATCGGTTGCGGAATCTGCCAGTAGAGATCGCGGATCTCATAGCTGGCCTGGGAGGCCATGCTGCCGAGCGCCTTCTGGCGTTCCTCTTCCTCGATCACCTCGACCGTCTGGCCCGCCACGATCAGGTCGAAGCAGCGGCCGATGCGCGTGGAGCACGGCAGGTACTCGTTGTAGCGGGCGTAGGAGGGGGGCGGGACGCCGCCAAAGCCGAGGCAGGCGGTGAGGAGCGACGAAGCGGCCAGGGCGGTGGCGACCGCCAGGGCGCCAGAGCGTCGCGATCCTGGCATGGCGGATGGATGACGGCCGGCGGAGTGGGACACGGGCATGGTCGTTCGGCTGACTGGAATACGCGGCAAAGTAGCACGTGCGAGCGTGGCGGCATAGCCGCATTGACCACGCCGCAGCGTGACAATGTGCCAGGGGGAGACGAAGTCTGACACCGGGCCGTCGAGGCTACCACTAGAATCGGCCATCCTGTTCAGTAGAACGTCATTGTGAGCCAGTACAAAATCATATTCGCCGGCGAAACGCTGCCCGGTCACGACCCGGATGTCGTGCGCGAGCAGCTCGCCAAGGCCCTGAATGCCGGCCCGGCGGCGCGCGAGCGACTCTTCTCCGGACGGCCTGTGTCCTTGAAGTCCGGTCTCGACGCGGATCAGGCCCAGCGCTACCGCCGTCGCCTGGCGGCAATGGGCGTGGGGGTGCGCGTCGAAGCGCAGGATGCACCAGCAGCAGATCACGGCGCCTCGCCCCCTGCACCCCCGGCGGCCCCGGCCCTCGCCCTTGAGCCGATTGCGTCTCCTGAAGCGCCGGCCGACGCGGCAACGCCCGAGCAGCCGGCCGAGGACGCATTGGCGCTTGTGGCGTCGGTCCTGTCCGACCGGACCGTCTGTCCCCAGTGCGGCCACGAGCAGCCGAAACGGACCCTGTGCCAGTCCTGCGGCGCCGACATGGTCCGCATGGCGGCGGCCCGGGCCGCCGCCTCCGGGGCGCAGGCCAGCCCGTCGGCGGCGTCCGAACCGGCGCGTGACGCGGATCCGCAGCTGTTCGAGGAGGCCATCGACGACAAGCCGAAGCTGATCGGCTTCAGCTTCGAGGGACGAATGCCCCGATTGAGCTACCTGCTGGGTGGCCTGGCCCTGATCCTGCTCACCGTGGTGGTGATGTCGATCGCGGCCACCCTGGGCCCGATCCTGGCCGGTATCGCGATGGTGGTCATGATGGTCCCGATGTTCCGCATGAGCGTCATGCGCCTGCATGACTTCAACTGGTCGGGCTGGTGGTCGCTGCTGCTGTTCGTCCCCTTCGTCGGCAACCTGGTGGCCCTGATCCTGATGTTCATGCCCGGCACCGACGGCGCCAACGACTACGGCAATCAGACGGAATCCCACGGCTGGAAGCCGGTTCTGATCACCCTGGCGGTGTGTGTCGCCGGCATGATTGTCCTGGTGCCGATGTCGCTGACCAGCTATCAGGGTTATGTCGCCAGGGCCAAGGCCAGCGAGAGTGCCCGCTATCTCGCCGGCTACGATCCGGCGGTCGACCAGGTCTTTCTCTTCACCATCGCCCGCTGCGGTGCGTGCGAACTGAAGCGGAAGCAGTTTGACGAAATGGGGGTGGTCTTCACCGAGATGCGGCTGGACGAGGATCCGGAGCTGGGGCGGCTCGTCGACCAGCGCCTGGCCGAGGGGCCCTATCGTGGCGCGCAGGCCCGCCAGCTGCCTTTCGTCGAGGTCAATGGCACCTTGCTGCCGAACAATCCCGATCTGCAGGAGATCTCCCAGCACTTCGGCGGCCGCTGAATTCTCTCACCGGCACGCAGCAGCGCCCCCGGACCGCCGGCCGGGGGGCGCTGCTGTCTTGCAGCAATGTAAAATTGTTGGCGTGTGAAAATTTCCCATTGACGCCAATTCGCTGGACTCCCTACGATGCTTTACCGCCGACGCCGACCATGGGCTGAGTCCCTCGGGTCCCGGTAGCCGGGCATGTGCTGCGCCGATTTCTGGCGGCCATTCCAGGTTTGAAGGCCTGTTCGCTGGGTTATCGGGAGGAAGCACCATGCTGTTCTGTCACAGTCCGTCGGGGACGGTCGTCCCCTGTTCGTCCGCCGGCCGCGCTCCCCGATGGGCGCCCGTCCGGCGGGTCGCCTCGGCCATGCTGGTTGGCCTGACGCTGCTCGGGGGTGGGGCTGGCGTGGCCCAGGCCCAGTCCGCCTGTACGGTGCCGCTCGCGTCGAGCGAGTCGATCGTGCGTTTCCTGACCCAGGCCACGTTCGGGCCGAGCAAGGACGAGATCTGCCGGCTGGCTCGCCTGGTCGCCAGGGAAGGCAGCGAAGCAGAGGGGTTCGAGGCGTGGATCGATGAGCAGCTGCGCCTGCCGGTCACCCCGCTCGCGGACCACTTCGATCCCGACAGTGGCAATCTCCAGCACGCGCGGGCGCGGCGCTTCGCCTGGTATGAGGCGGCGGTCGGTGCCCCTGACCAGCTGCGCCAGCGGCTCGCCTTCGCGCTCAGCGAGATCTTCGTCGTCTCCGACAAGGACGGCACCCTCTCCCGCCGCGACGGCCAGGTGGGGCTGCAGCGCTACTACAACATGCTGCTCAAGGGGGCCTTCGGCGACTACCGCAGCCTGATCGGCGAAGTAAGCGTCGACCCGGTGATGGGGCACTACCTCAGCGTCGTGCGCAGCCAGGCCGCGACAGCGGCGGACGGCCCCCAGCCGGACGAGAACTACGCCCGCGAGATCCTCCAGCTGATGTCCATCGGCCTGGACATGCTGCGTCCCAATGGCGAGCCGCGCCTCGACCGGGACGGCAACCGTATTCCCACCTTTGACCAGGACACCATCCTGGCCTTCGCCCGTGCCTTCACCGGTCTCAACTACGACCTCGGCGAGCCGGACGACAATCCCTGTCGCGGCTGGGGCGGGCGGGGTACCGATTTCACACGTCCGATGGTGCTGTGCGAGCGCTATCACGACGCCGATGAGAAGCACCTGCTCGCCGCCTCGGACCGCAGCGCGGTGCTGCCGGCCGGGCAGGGCGCTGCAAGGGACATCGAGGACGCCCTCGACAATATCGCCGCCCACCCGAACGTGGCCCCCTTCCTGTCGCGCCGCCTGATCGAGCGCTTCGTCACCAGCAACCCGAGCCCGGCCTACGTGCGTCGCGTGGCCGACGCCTTCAACGCCAGTGGCGGGCGGCTCGGTGCCACCGTCCGGGCCATCCTGCTCGACGACGAGGCCCGCAGCGAGCGCATCGCGAACCGCAGCTACGCCGGCAAGATGCGGGAGCCGGTGTTGCTCGTCACCGGGCTGTGGCGGGCCTTCGGCGGCTCACTGGCCGGCCTCGACCCGCGCGTGGCGGCGATCGAGCCCTTCGGACAGGCCCCCCAGGGGTCGCCGTCGGTGTTCAACTTCTTCCAGCCCGAGTTCCAGCCCGCCATCGACACGACGGGCGAACGCCTGCCTGCACACATCCTCTCGGACGGGCTGTACGCCCCCGAGCTGCAGGTGATGACCGAACTGGCCACGATCCAGACCCACAACGACCTGCGCCTGCTGATCCACGGCAACGCCGCCCGGGTGCCGCTGGCCTTCGATGACGAACTGGCCCTGCAGCGCCAGGGGGCTGGCCCCCTGGTCGACCATCTCGATCAGCTGCTGCTCGCGGGCACCCTGTCGGATGCCCTGCGCCTTGCCCTGCTCGAGATCCTCGAGTCGCCGGCCAGCAATCGCGACTGGCCCGTCCGGCAGCGGCTCTACGACGCCCTCTATCTGGTCGTCACATCCCCCGAATTCGCCGTCCAGCGCTGAACTGGCACACCGTCCCGGAGAAATCATCATGTCGAATGCAACCCCTTCGCGTCGGCAGTTCCTGAGTGGCTGCGCGGCGCTGGGCGCAGCGGGCGCGAGCGCAACGCTGGCCAACCTGTTCCACGTCTCCCAGGCCGTCGCGGCGACGAGCAGCGCCACCGACTACAAGGCCCTGGTCTGCGTCTTCCTGCTCGGTGGCAACGACTCCTACAACATGCTGGTGCCCCTCGGTGGCGCCTACGGCGATTACCTGACGGCCCGCGGCACCATCGCGGTGCCGGAGGCGGCGGCGATTCCGATCGGCACCGCCGGCTACGCCGGCCGGACCTTCGACAGCCGCGCCTTCGGCCTGCACCCGGCGCTGGGCGCCGGCGAGGCCAACGGCGGTCTGTCCGCCCTCTATGCCGACGGCTGCATGGCCATGCTCGCCAACGTCGGCACGCTGATCGAGCCGGTGCGTGATGTGGACGACTACCAGTCCGGTGCGCGGCGACTGCCGGACTACCTGTTCGCGCACAACCACCAGCAACTGCAGTGGCAGACCGCCGACGGCTCGCCTGGTGGCCAGGGCGCGGCCGGCTGGGGCGGACGCCTGGCCCAGGAGATGGTCCGCCACAACGCCAACGGCGGTACGCTGCTGCCCGAACTGTCGATGAACATCTCTCTGTCCGGCCAGCATGCCTTCCTGGGGGCCGACAGCGTCATCCCCTACACCATGAGCGCCAGCGGCATCGAACGCCTGGCGCTGCCTGGCGCCGAAGGCAGTGTTCGCCAGGCCACGCTGCGCCGGGCCCTGCTCGGCCTGCTCGGCGTGCCGAACCACCTGATGGGCGACCACCTGGCAGCCACCAAGCAGCGCGCCGACAACGTCGCGGAACTGCTGTCCGGGGCCTACGATGCAACCGCCCTGGACACCACGCTGTACCCGGCAGAGAGCAGCCTCGGCGCGCAGTTGCAGGCCGTGGCGCGGATGATCGACGTGAGCCGCAACCAGCTCGGCGTGCGCCGCCAGATCTACCTGTGCACCCTCGGCGGCTGGGATACCCACGCCGACCAGAACGCCCGCCAGGGCGCCCTGCTGGCCGAACTGGGGCAGGCGCTGCATGCCTTCCACGCCAGCACGCGGGCGATGGGCATCGGCGCCGAAGTCACCACCTTCACCGCCTCCGACTTCGGCCGCAGCTTCAACAGCAACGGCGATGGCAGCGATCACGGCTGGGGCGGCCACCAGATCATCGTCGGCGATGCGGTTGCCGGTGGGGACCTGTACGGCCAGGTGCCCGAGCTGCGCCTCGGGTCGGCGATGGATACCGGTCGCGGGCGCTTCATCCCGAGTACCGCGGTGGACCAGTACGCGGCGACCCTGGCGCGCTGGTTCGGCGCAACCGATCTGGCCACGGTGATGCCCAATCTGGCCAGCTTCGGCGCCTCCGACCTGGGCTTCATGGCCGGCTGAGGCAGGCTTTCAGCCGGCGAAGCGACGCCACAGGCGCTCGAAGCGGTCGGCGAACGGCGCGACCGCGGCCGGGTCGCCGGTCTGCAGCAGGTTCTCCTCGTTGGCGCGGCTGGCGCTGCGGGTCCAGTTGAAGCTTCCGGTGTGCAGCACCCGGCCGTCGTAGAGCGCGAACTTGTGATGCATGTGCGCCGGGCTGCTGTCCTCGGCGATGGGGATGCCGGCGCGGCGCAGGCGGTCGATGTCGCTGCCGGCGTCGTAGCGCTTGTCGTTGTCGGTCAGGATGCGCACCGAAACGCCACGCCGGTGGGTCTCGAGGATCGCCTCGCTGATCCGGTCGTCCGAGATCGTGAACACGCAGATGCAGACCTCGGCCCGTGCACGTCGCAGCGCCCGCCGGACCGCCTCCCGGCAATCGTCGCCGGGGCTGAACCAGGCCTCGGTCGGCACCTCGGTGGCGGTCGGCGTCCGCGCCAGATCGAGCACCTTGCTGACCCGTTCGAGCCAGCCCAGCCGCGCCATGACCGCATCGCCGCCGCCCAGCTGACTCCGCACCAGGTCGAAGGCCACATTGCGAACCCGCCTCAGCGCCTCCTCGTCCGCCCGGCTGGCCTCGAGCAGGGCCGCCAGCTCCCGCTTCTCGGTGGTCGACAGACGCAGGTCGTCCAGGCTGTCGCGCAGGTGCGCCAGCACGTCGTCGATGGTCGGCGGGGTCGTCTCGTCCATGGGCGCATGATGCCCCCATATGCGGCTGGCGTCACCGCAAAGTGGCGCCGCGCCGGGTGCCGGCACACCGGAGCGGCTCCCCGCATGCGGTCGTCCTGATCCGTTCCGCGGCTGCGCATGGCATCCTGTGGGCTGTCCGGCGTGGCAGCGGGCCTTCATCGGGTCGAGATCATCGGCGACAATGAAGCCTGCATGAACGCCAGGGGCGCCTCCGGCCTTCCCACGAGGCGGCTCGCCACCGCAGCATCCATCCCCCAGGAGACATTCGATGAGTCAGGACGGACAGTTCCCGCAGCCCGAATTCGTGAACGCACAGGAGACGCCGCTGGTCGCCCTGGCACGCGAATTCGATCCAGACTCCCGAGCCGACATACCCGGCCTATGGGCCGAGTTCTTCGGCTGTGGCTGGGTGCTGCCGGGCGACGAGGAGCCGGCCTGCTATGGCGTTTCGTACAACGTCCGCCCGGACGGGCGATTTTCCTATGCCGTAGGCCGCAACGTGGATCCGCTGCCCGAGGCGCTGCCCGAGGGCGCCTGCGTCGTCACGCTCTCCCCCGGCCGACATGCGGTGTTCCGGGCCCGCGGCGGCGTGCAGGAAATCCCCGCCCTGTTCGACGCCATCTTCGGCAGCTGGCTGCCGCAATCGGGCGAGACCCTGCGAGAGGGGGCGGTGTTCGAGCGCTATCCGTTCGACGAGGACAGCTCTCCCGAATCGATGGCCTACGAGATCTGGGTGCCGGTGGCGGGCTGAGCGCTTGCCTCGGCGGCGCGGGCCCGTTGTCCTCCCGAAGTTGCGTTAAATAATGTGACGGGCGCAAACTGCGAGCGACGCTGAGTCCGCCGACGAGGTGTCGCTTGTCGGCGGTGTGGTGGGCTATCGGCATCGGTCGATGCCCGGGATTCGCTCGAACGCGGCAGGCAGACCCATGCATACCGATGCGCAGGAACTCGCGGCGATCGCATACGTCAGCACAGCCGCCCAGGTCTTCACCGAGGAAGCCCTCGAGGCCCTGCTGCTGGACGCCCGCACGTTCAATGTCGAGCATGCCGTGACCGGCGTGCTGCTCTTCGACGAGGGCAACTTCTTCCAGTATCTGGAGGGTCCGCGCGCCGGCCTGATGCTGGTCTATGAGCGGATCCGCGCATCGCGCCAGCACTTCGGCTTGATCGAGATCCTGAATCGAAAGGTTCCCGAGCGGCAGTTCCGTGACTGGTCGATGGGCTTCACGCGGGCGCCAAAGCGGGTGATGCTGCAACTGAGCCAGGCGTCCTGGTCGCGTATCGTGGCGGACATCAAGGGCAGACCCTCAGACAACTCGGGCCTCGGCATGCTCGCCGCCTTCTGGAACCAGGCCAGTGGCCGCGAGGGGCGCTAGGGTCTGTGGACATTTGTATGGCGGTCGCGCTGTGGTCTGCTGGGTTCGAGGACAAGGCGCGCCGACGCGGCCTGGGTGGCCCCCAGGCAAGGAGGCGTAACGCGGTCATCGGGCCCAGCAG
>JAGRGD010000298.1 GCA_020445665.1 Rhodocyclaceae bacterium | reverse complement strand
CCACCCGATGGCCGGACGCCGACGCCCTCCCGCCGACCGCTTCCGGGTACCACGGGTCAGGCATAGATGGAAACCGGACGCCGGCGATGCAAGGCGCGCCGCGGGCCACGCGCAAGCCGCTTGCCAAACCGCCCCCCATCCACTAAATGCCGCGCCTGTGCCGGAAACGCTTGGCGGATCCGGGCGCGAGCGGGCGTAGCTCAGGGGTAGAGCACAACCTTGCCAAGGTTGGGGTCGAGGGTTCGAATCCCTTCGCCCGCTCCAGATTTCCTCCGAGAGATCGAGAAGTCGAAGAGCGCCCCAGGGGGCGCTTTTTATCTTTCCGGGCCTTTTCCGCTACCGTCGCCTTCCACTCTTCCCACCGAGCCGACCAGCGACGCCACCACGCGCGCTGGCGCCTGTCGATCGGCGCGGGACGACCACGGCCTCTAGCGCCAGCACTCGACCAGCACGGTGTGCTCCTTGGTGCGGGCGCCGACATCGGCGGCCGTCAGGGGCTCGGGGCATCCGGCGGTGGGGCTGGCTTGGTGCCGCATGGTCCATCGAGCTCCGGCAATATCGGCGCCCTCGAAAGTGCATGTGAAGGCCGGGGCGTCGCGCCATTCGCCAGCGCCGAACGCGATTGTCACGATTTCGGATGTGTGATCTATCATCGAGGCGCAAGGAACGGCAGAGGCCGCCCGGGAGGCGGCCCAGTTGGGAGGTCCAGGAGATGCGGTTGGGATGGCTGGCGGCGGGTGTCGCCATGGTCGGGCTGATGGGCAGCGACGCGGTCGCGGCGGACAAGTACAAGATCTTCCTGTCGATGAGCTACATCGGCAACGACTGGCAGGCCGAGGCCGCCAACATGGTCAAGGCGATGGCCGACCATGCCTCGATGCGCGACAAGGTCGACCTGCAGATCCAGGTCGCCGGCCCGAACGCGCAGCGCCAGATCCAGCAGATCAACGCGATGGTGCAGCAGGGTGCGGACGCCATCATCGTCTACCCGATCTCGCCGACCGCCCTGAACCAGGTGGTCAAGAACGCCTGCGACAAGGGTGTCCTGGTCTTCGCCTACGATTCGGTCATCACCGAGCCCTGCGCCTACAACACCACGATCGACCAGGACGAGGCGGGCCGCAAGCCGGCGGAATGGCTGGTCGACCAGCTCGGCGGCGAGGGCAAGATCGTCGTCATCACCGGCGTCCCCGGCACCTCGGTCGACACCGCGCGCACGGCGGCCGCCAAGGACGTCTTCGCCAAGCACCCGGGCATCGAGATCGTCGCCGAGGGCAACGGCATGTGGAGCCAGGCGGTGGCACGGACCGAGCTCTCCAAGATCGTCGCCACCCATCCCTGGTCCGAGATCGACGGGCTCTGGATGCAGGCGGGCTGCTTCACCGCCGCGTCCATGCAGGACGAGGCCGGGATCGCCGACGCGGACAAGAAGCCCTGCGCCGGCGAGGGCTCCAACGGCCATCGCATCCAGATGCTGCCGATCGGGACCGAGGGGATCGAGGGTGCGAACGGCACCTATCGGCCGATGGGCTACCCCAGCATCTCCTACGCCTCGCCGCCCTATTCGGGCGCGCTGGCGCTGAAGAACGCGGTCGCCAAGCTCGAGGGCAAGGAGATCCCGCAGCTCACGAGCCTGCCGCTGCCGCTGTACACGAACGACGAGATCAAGCTCTGCACCGAAGGCACCTGGGCGGAGATGCAGGCGGGCTGCAACGTGTTCCAGCCGGCGCTGGTCTCCAACCCCGGCTGGTTCGGCTCGATCTACTCCGCCGAGACGCCCGAGATCGGCCTGCAGGGGGCCCTGGTCGGCCAGCCCGAGAACTGATCTTCAGGCTGCGGGAGGGTGTCTCGCCCTCCCGCCTTCGGGTGGGATCCCGGTTGATGACCGAGGCTGCGCCGGCGCTGCGCGTCGAGAAGGTCGCCAAGGCCTACGGCGCGACCGTGGCGCTGGACGGCGCCTCGTTCGCCGTCCGGGCGGGCGAGGTGCACGCCCTCCTGGGCGAGAACGGGGCCGGCAAGTCGACCATGGTCAAGCTCCTGTCCGGCCTGGTGCAGCCGGACAGCGGCAGCATCAGCCTGGCGGGCCAGGAGGTGCGCCTGCGTCGGCCGGCCGAGGCGCACCGGCACGGCGTGCAGACCGCGTTCCAGGAGATGACCCTGGTGCGCGACCTGACGGTCGCCCAGAACATGCTGCTGCCCAACGCGCCGACCCTTCTCGGCCAGCTGCGCGGGCGGCTGGGCGAGCGCCGGGTGGCGGAGCATCTGGCGCGCCTCGGCCTGGAGAGCATCGACCCGCGCGCCGAGATCCGCGACCTCGAGCTGCCGCAGCGGCAGAAGATCGAGATCGCCCGCGCCGTCTTTCGCCGCCCGCGCCTGCTGCTGCTCGACGAGCCGACCTCGACGCTGTCGGGCCGCGACATCGACTGGCTCGGCGAGCTGATCGCGGGCGTCGGCCAGGATGGCGTCACGGTGGTGTTCATCTCGCACCGCCTGTCGGAGGTGCGCCAGCTCTGTGACCGCCTGACGGTGCTGCGCAATGGCCGGGACATCGGCACCGCCGAGGTCGACGCGATCGGCGACGACGAGGTGATACGGATGATCATCGGCCGCTCGCTCGCCGCCACCTTCCCGCCGCGGCCGGCCCCGCGGCCCTGGCCGGCGGATGCCGTGCCGGTGCTGGCAGCGAGCGGCCTCGCCACCGACGGCAAGCTCGCCGACGCCGGCTTCGCGCTGCGGCCGGGCGAGATCCTGGGCGTCGCCGGCCTGCAGGGCATGGGCCAGCGGGAGCTGTTCTTGGCCTGCTTCGGCATGCTGGCGCTGCGTCGCGGCGAGATCCGGGTCGACGGCCGCAAGGTGACCCTGGCCTCGCCCAAGGACGCCGTGCGCGCCCGGATCGGCATCAGCCTGGTGCCCGAGGACCGCAAGACCGAGGGCCTGTTCCTGAGGCTCGACGGCAGGCGCAACATCTCGCTGCCGGTGATCGACCGCTTCACCCGCTGGGGCCTGATCGACGAGGCCCGGGAAACCCGGGCCGTGGCCGGCGTCCTGGCCGAGGTCGAGGTCCAGCAGCGGGCGATCTACACCAGCGCCGGGGCCTTCAGCGGCGGCAACCAGCAGAAGATCGCCATCGGCAAGTGGCTGCTCGCCGGCAGCCGCATCCTCTTGATGTTCGATCCGACCCGCGGCGTCGACGTCGGCACCAAGCACCAGCTCTATCTGATGATGCGACGCTTCGCCGACGCCGGCGGCTCGATCCTCTTCCACTCGACCGAGATCGCCGAGCTCGTCAATCTCTGCGACCGGGTGATGGTGCTCTACGCCGGCCGCGTCGCCCTGGAGCTCGAGGGGGAGCCGATCGAGGAGCAGGCGATCATGCGCGCGGCCCTGGGCGAGCTGGCTCGGCCGGCCGGCATCGCGGCATGAGGGCCGCGGCCCTGCCGCTGGCGGGCCGGCGCCCGCGCCGGGGCATGCGGCTCGGCCGGCATCGCGGCCTCCTG
>JAGRGD010000297.1 GCA_020445665.1 Rhodocyclaceae bacterium | reverse complement strand
GCTCAGGGCCAGCGTCAATGCCGCCGGCAGCAGGGTATGGGTCAGTTTCATGTCGGTCCTCCTCCTCAGAAGGTGGTCTTGAACGTCAGGCTCACGAAGCCGCGATCTTTCAGCAGCGTGGTGAAGCCGTTCTGGGTCGTCACGGCGGTGCCGTTTTTGTTGTAGTGGCCGAAGTAATCGACGTACTTCAGCTCGATGCGGTACTTCTGATGCACATCGGCGGACAGGCCAATGCTGTAATTGCCGTTCTTCTCGTTGCCGCCGAACACCGTCGGGGCATTGCCCTTCAGGCCGACCGACACCGCCATCGGCGCGGACAGATCGACGCCCGGGAAGACCTGGTACCAGGTGGGCGTGAAGGCGAGCGCCAGGCCCATGTAGTTCTTGGTGGTGCAGCCATCCCACTTGTCGCGGTTGTTACAGGGGGCGAAGCCTTCGGCGTAGAACAGGTTTTCGCCGCTGCGCACCTTGGTCCAGGTGGCGTAGGTCAGCTCGGCGGCCCAGGTGGCCGAATCGAACACCGGGGTCTCGGAGATCAGGCCGAGGGCATTGACCAGCCCGTGCCAGGTGTCACCCCGCGGGCCGCTGGTCTCGCCGCGTTCGGGCAGCCCGCTTGCCGACACACCCAGCACCTGGGCGTTGAGCGGCGTGTTGCGCCGATACGAGATCTCGGCACCAACGCTCACCCCGCCGATGTTCTTGGCCAGGCTGACGCCGAACAGATCGATGTCATCGGCGTAGATCAGGTTGTAGCGGCTCACGCCGGCACCGACTTGGGTCAGCAGCGCCTGCGGCAGCTTGTCGGCGTAGTGGCGGTAGTAGAAGCCCACGGTGCCGTCGAGCGCCTCGGGCGACCAGCGCAGCGACACGCCGTACTCGCCGGTGTGCTTGGGCTCGACCGGGTTGCCACGCCGGGCAAAGCCCAGGCCGGCGCTCAGGAACTGGCGATCCGGCCCGTTGAAGGCGAAATCGACCGGCCCCAGATAGGTGCCGCCTTCCGGATAGCGGTAGGCCTCCCAGTCGAGGAAGTACTGCCCGGCCACCGACACGGTGTCGGTGATCTGCGCCTGGCCGGAGAGCTGGTTCAGCGGGCGGAACAACTCCTTGGCCTCAGTGCCCGGGGTGGCGAAACCCTTTTGCAGGTCGAGCGGCATCTGCGCGTAGGACACGCTGTGCAGCGCACCGCCGAGGAACAGCGACTCACCCCAGAACACCGTGTGGCGGCCCAGCTTCAGGCGCACCGGCACGTTGCCGAGGTCGAAGTTGCTGAACACGAAGGCATCGAGCAGTTCGCCCGAGGGGCCCCGGTAGAAGCGCTTGGTGTAGTCGCTGTAGGCGTTGTTCTCGTAGCTCGGAATGCCCGACAAAGGTGCATTCGGGTTCGACTGGCCGGCGTCGCCGTAGGCTGCGTCGTACCAGGCCGCCCCGCTCACCCGGAAGCCCATCCGGCCCTTGTAGATCACGTCCAGCTCGGTGAGCAAGTCCAGCCGGTTGGCGACCACGTCGCCGTTGTCGAAGCTGTAGGTGCCCTCGTCGGTCAGGGCGGAGTTGCCGATTTTGCTGTCGCGGCTCTCAACCCGGGTCGCCACGTTGTAGCGGACCGTGTTATCCCAGCGGATGCTGAGGTCCTCGTTACCGGTGTCAATCTCGAAGGCCAGAGCGCTTCCAGCGCCGCCAGCCATCAAGGCCATCGCGATCGCGATGGGGCGCACCCGGTTCAGAGGGCTAAGTTGTCTCCTGCTTTTCATGGCTTCCCATCCCTTGTTGTGGTCGTGGAGTTGTGGGTCCGTCAGCCGGGTCATCCCCGTTTCAGTGGGGTCCATTGTCCGCATCGCACACAGGGACACCCCCCCCGCGTTCGGGGGGGAAGGGGGGGATAAGGGGGGTCTTGCCCCCTACCCTGCGGCGCTCGGGAGGAACAGGGGCAGAGGGGGGCGGCCACAGCTCAGCGCGGGACCGGGGCCAGAGGATCGGGGTTGAGCGGCCTACTCCGCGACTTCGAGCAGGCCGAGCAACTGGGCACGGCGGACGACGTGCTTGCGGCTGCCAGCGTCAAGCTTGCCGAAGAGGTTCTTCAGGTGCCACTTCACCGTCTCTTCGCCCACCGCCATGGCCTGGGCGATTTCCTTGTTGGAGAGGTTGCGCGCCAGCAGTTCGAGGACGGCTCGCTCCTTCGGCGTCAGCACCATGCTCGGGACGGCGCGCGGCCCCGCCGCGGCGCGCTCGTCCGAGCGCGGCACAACGCGGGCCACCGGCACACGGTGCGTGGTGTCGCGCCCGCCGGCCTCCTCGTCGGCCACCCGCCGCGCCCAGTCCGCCAGGGCGGGATGGGCATCCACGAAGGTCCGGGCCAGACCATAGGTCTGCGCCAGGTTCATGGCTTCGAGCAACAGCGCGCGGCCGTCCTGGCTCTGGCGATCGAGTGCGAAAGCACGCAGCGCCATGATCTCGATACTCACCCGGCCAAGCTTCTGGGTTTCGACAAGCGGTGCCGCCCGACTCAGCGTCTCCAGCACCATCGGCCAGTCTTGCGCCGCAACGGCAGCGTGGACGTGCGCCATGGCCTGCTGCCACTGCACGAGACGGCGCCAGAGGGGGCCGGCCGGCAGATCGTCGCGGGCGAGAATGTCGTCGATGCGCAGCACCAGGGCGCGGCAGGTTTCGGCGCGGAATCGTCCGGCATGCATGCGCACCTGCTCGGCCAGACTGGCCACGCACAGCCGGGGCAAGCGGCGCGCATCGCCGATGGCATGGAGTGCTTCGAGCAAATCAAGGGCGCGGTGCTCGACCCCCTGGGCAGCCGCGATGCGCGCCGCCGTGCGGTACCCGAAGAGCGCGGTCTCCGGGGTGCCGACTCGTTCGAGCATGTCCAGGCGGTGAGCCAGCAGAGCGGCCGCCTCGTCCACCCGGTCGCGCTCGTAACACGCCGCTGCCAACAGGGCCGCAAGCATGCATGCCAGCGGATGGCGACGACCGAGGTCGGCATCGGCACTGGCCAGGGCCGGCCGCAGCACATCCTCACCGAGCAGCACCTGGCCTTCCCACAGATAGGCGAGGCCGGTAACAAAATCCCCCCAGCGCGTGGCGTAGCCGTAGGCCTCGCCATACGCACCCCGCGGCACCGCTTGCTGATGGCGGCGCGCCTGCGCCGGGTCGCCCTGCAGGATGGCCACCATAGACAGCCGATTGGCATGCATCTGCAGCAGGCGCGGATCCCGGGCAGGCGGCGCTTCGATCCACGGTTCGAAGAGCGCCACACAACGATCCGGCTCGTCGGCGTAGTAGGCGCCGCCGCTGGCGATCAGCGCATGTTCATAGCGCAGCGCGGTGTCCACGTCCGGCGCCTCGAGCATGGGCGTCAGCAGGCGCCCGGCGTCCTCGTGGCGCTCACTCAAGGCCAAGGCCCAGGCCGCGGCCAGCCGCAGGCGCGGACGTCGCTCCAGCTCGGCCTCGGGCAGCAGCTCGAGCCACTCCAGCACCGCTTGCTGGTGGCCCTGGACGACGGCGTCGTAGAGACATTGCTCCGCCAGGTCGTAGGCTTTTTCACGCTGCCCTGCGGCATGGGCATGGCGGGCCGCCTCTTCAATCATGCCGTGATCAATCAGCCAGGCCATGGCCCGGGCATGGAGGTCCACCTGTTCCTCGGCCGGCAGCTCCGCCAGCCGCAGACGGAATGCATCCCGCGCGAGGGCATGCAGCCGGCACCATTCGCTGGTGTCGCTGGTAATAAAGATCGGGGTGTCCTGCATCAACCGCGCCAGACGCTCCGGGGCATCCGCGGCACCGGTGAGCGCCCGGCACAGATCGGGGTGAAACTGATCGACGGTGGCGATGCGAGTGAGAAAATCCACGTCATCCGGCGCCAGTTTCGCGATCAAGCCACCCAACAGATGCTCGCCCCCCTTGCCGGAGTCCGCCGCGAGCGCCTTGATGCTCGCCAGGGGATCACCGCCCTGGGGAACGGCCGCCAAGGCCAGTTGCAGCCCCAGGGGCCAACCTTCAGTCAGATCCTGCAGGCGCGCACTGCCGTCGGCGTCGACTTTCCCACCGAAGCGTTCGCGAACCAGAGACAGGGTTTCTTCAAGCGTGAAGCGCAGGGTTTCCGGACCGATCACCAGACACTGGCCATATTCGACGAGGTCGGCCACGACGTCATCCATGCCCCCGCGTGCGCCCACCACCAAACGCAGGTTGGCCGGCAGGTTGTGCACCAGATAAGTCAGCGCCGCGAAGTTTCGAGCCGACAGACGCTCTGCCTCGTCAACGATCAGCACCAGATCCAGAGCGGTCTGCGCCACCTCGGCAAGCCATGCCGTCACACCGCCCAGTTCGCCGGTGGACGCAGCCGTCTCCAGCAGCATGTGGCCAAAAGTCGGCCGCGCGCATCCGGTGCGCACGGCCAGGGTCAGCCCATGGAGGAAGCGCTGCGGATCGTCGCGCTCGTCGCACGACATCCAGGCCACGGCCGCGCCGCACGCCAGAAACTCCCGCCGCCACTGGCCCAGCAAGGTGGTCTTGCCAAATCCCGGCGGGGCCTGGACGACCATCACCGCACGATCGGAAAACTGCTCGTGATCGAGACCCAGGCGCGCCCGCTGCAACTGGTGGCGTGGTGGCCGAGGTGGCGACGTCCTCAGTACGAGTTCGGAAAACGCCGCGCCGGTGTCGCTGACTACATTGGTCATCAAACACACCCATGGTTTCTGGCCCGCTACAGCGGGTCGATCTTGAACTGTCCTGAGGGCTTACCGAATGAGCCCCCAATCTCCCCCCCCCCCATCTTGCGTCCGCCGCCGACCGGACGGGACACGGACACTCCGGGATCCTTTTGCAGCAAGGCTGCACAAGCATTTAAGCATGCGGGGGGTGATATCGGCACCCCCCCTTTTTCGAGGGGGGCAAGACGGAGGGTGGGTGCATACCATTCAGATCACACCAGTACCCCAGTCGAGGAAAAGGCAATGAGCTTCGTAGATGTCTGTGCCGTGAAGGACGTGACGCCCAACAGGGGCCGGCCCGCAATCGTGGACGGTAAGCACGTCGCCCTGTTCCAGGTGGACGGGACCATCCATGCCCTTGAGAACGCCTGCCCCCACGGCGGCGCGGCACTGAGCGGCGGCGCGCTCTGCGGCCGTCACGTCACCTGCCCCGCCCACGGCTGGCGCTTCGACGTGACCTCCGGCGCGCTGGCAGTAGCGCCTTCCATCACGGTAGCGAAGTACCCCGTGCGTATCGAAAACGATCGGGTGCTGGTTGGCATCCGCACGCAGTCCTGACACTTTATTCGCATCCCGGAAGAGGAGCCACCATGTACCGCCATCTGCTCGTGCCCATTGACGGCACCGACCTCTCCACCGCTACGATCAGCCAGGCCGTCGAATTCGCACGGGCACTGGGCGCGCGCATTACCTTCTTTCACGCCCAGCCCGATTTTTCGGCCTCTCTCAGCGGCGACGCGGAGGTGGTCCGGCTCACCGCACCCGCCGACTATGTCTATGCTTATCAAGGCCGGGCGCGGGAACTGCTGACCAAGGCCGAGTCGGCGGCGCGGGCCCACGGCGTGCCCTGCGCCTCCGCCAGTGCGGTGAGCGACAGCCCGTACAGCGCCATCGTCGCCACGGCCCGTGAGGCGCGTTGCGATCTGATCTACATGGCCTCGCATGGGCGCAAGAGCACCCTCAGCATGATGCTCGGCTCCCAAACCTTGAAGGTTCTGCTCCATTCCGAGATCCCGGTCCTGGTTGCGGCCACCACCAATCCGCCAGCCCCCATCCAGGCCATCGGCATCATCCGCGAAGAGCACCGGTCGCTGGCCGCCGTGCTGCACGCCTGGCAGCACCTGTTGAAGACGGCCGGGGAAAACAATGCCGCGGCCGACCCAGCCTTGATGCGCGCCATGCTCCGCTATATCCAGGCCTTCCCGCTTGCCTTGCATCACCCGAAGGAGGATGAATACCTCTTCCGGCTGCTGCGCGAGCGCACCCACACCATGGATGCCGAGCTCGACGAACTCGAACGCCAGCACGAGCGTGACCACCAGTTGGTAGCCGAGCTTGCCGACACGCTGGAGCGCCACATCGCTGGTCAGACCGCCATGGCGGAGCTGGACCAGGCGGTATCCGGCTACGCCAGTTTCATCTGGGAGCACATGGGACGCGAGGAAGGCGTGATCCTGCCGGCCGCCCAGCGCCACCTGACCGACACGGACTGGGACGAGATCAATGCCGCGTTCTCGGAAAACCGCGATCCGCGCTTCTCCGGCGACACGGAGACCGAATTCAAGCGCCTGTTCTCGCGCATCGTCAATATCGCGCTGCCGGCGAACCGCTGACAAGACAACGAACAACACGACAAGACCAGAGGAGGAGAACACTGTGGAACAAGCCATTCGCTTCCATGAAACGGGCGGGCCGGACGTGCTGCGCCGGGAAGAGGTACACGTGGGTGAGCCCGGCCCGGGGCAGGTCCGCCTGCGCCACGAGGCCGTCGGCCTCAACTTTGCCGACACCTATTTCCGCAACGGCACCTACCCCATTCCCCTGCCCGCCGGCATGGGCGTGGAAGGCGCGGGCGTGGTCGAGGCCATCGGCCCCGGGGTCACCAACGTGGCCGAGGGCGACCGGGTGACCTACACCGGCTTCCTCAACACCCTGGGCGCCTACAGCACCGCCCGGCTGATCCCGGCCGAACCGCTGATCAAGCTGCCCGACGGCATCAGTTGCGAGACCGCCGCCGCAATGACCATGCGCGGCCTCACCTCCGCCTACCTGATGCGCCGCATCCATCCGTTCCAGCAAGGCGACACCGTGCTGCTGCATGCCGCCGCCGGCGGCGTCGGCCTGATCGTCTCGCAATGGGCCAAGCTGCTGGGCCTGACCGTGATCGGCACGGTCTCCAGCGAGGCCAAGGCCGAGGTGGCCCGCGCCCACGGTTGCGATCATGTCATCAACTACAGCCACGAGGACGTGGCCACGCGGGCACGCGAACTGACCGACGGCGTCGGCGTGAACGTGGTCTTCGACAGCGTCGGCAAGAGCACCTTCATGGCCTCGCTGGACTCGCTCAAGCGGCGCGGCCTGATGGTTTGCGTAGGCACCGCCTCCGGCACCATCCCACCCTTCGACCCGCAACTGCTGGCCATGAAGGGCTCGCTCTACCTGACCCGCCCGGCGCTGGCCGACTACATCGCCGACCCCGCCGAAAAGGCTGAACTGGCCGGCGAGATCTTCGGCCATGTGGCCGCAGGACGCATCAAGATCGAAATCAACCAGCGCTATGCGCTGGAAGACGCCGTGCAAGCCCACCGTGATCTCGAGTCGCGCAAGACGACCGGGTCATCAGTGTTCGTGATCTAAGAGGAGACGGCAACAAATGAAAACCGAACCACTCACCTGCGCCATCGGCGCCGAGCTCTCGGATGTGAGCCTGGGCGACGCCGTGCGCGATGACGGCCTGTTCCAGGAAATCTACGCCGCACTGCTCAAGTACAAGGTGCTGTTCCTGCGCGACCAGGACCTGGACAAGCTCTCGCGCCGCGACCACATGGCCTTCGCCATGCGCCTGGGTGAGCTCGAAACCCACCCGATGGCGCCCAGCCACCCGGACGCGCCGGGCCTGGTGCAGATCTACAAGACGCCGGACAACCCGCCCGACCGCTACGAGAATGCCTGGCACAGCGACGGCACCTGGCGCGAGACGCCGGCCCTGGGCTGCGTGCTGCGCTGCATCGAGTGCCCCCCGGTGGGCGGCGACACCATGTGGGCCAACATGGTGCTGGCCTACGAGATGCTGCCGGCGCACGTCAAGCAGGAGATCGACGGGCTGATCGCCAACCACAGCTTCAACGCCTCCTTCGCCGCGGCCATGCCCCAGGAAAAACGCCTGGCGATGAAGGCGCAATACCCCGACGCCGAGCACCCGGTGGTGCGCACCCATCCGGAAACCGGCGAGAAGGTGTTGTTCGTCAACGCCTTCACCACGCACCTGGTCAATTACCACAATGCCAGCCGCGTGCGCTTCGGGCAGGACTTCAACCAGGCCGGCGCCGACCTGCTGCAATACCTGATCAGCCAGGCCTACAACCCTGAGTATCAGGTGCGCTGGCGCTGGAAGCCTTACAGCATGGCGATCTGGGACAACCGCGCCACCCAGCATTACGCGGTCATGGACTATCCCCCCTGCCACCGCAAGATGGAGCGCGCCGCCATCGTCGGCGACACCCCCTTCTAACCCAAATGACGCGCCATATGCCAGGCCAGCCCAAACGGCCGGCCGGCCCAAGCTTTGCCCAAAATCTTTCCAAGGAGTAGCAAAATGAATTTCCTCGACGGTTCCCTCTTCCCCGAAAACCAGCAAAAACTCGTGATCACCTGCGCGCCCTACGGCCCCGAGTGGGAGCCTGCGGACTTCCCCGAAGACATCCCGGTGACCATGGAAGCGCAGATCCAGAAAGCCGTGGATTGTTACAACGCCGGCGCCACCGTGCTGCACCTTCACGTGCGCGAGCTGGACGGCAAGGGTTCCAAGCGCCTGTCCAAGTTCAATGAACTGATCGAAGGCATCCGCGCCCGCGTGCCCGACATGATCATCCAGGTCGGCGGCTCGATCTCCTTTGCACCGGAAGACGACGGCCAGGTCGCCAAGTGGCTGTCCGACGACACCCGCCACATGCTCGCAGAGCTCAGCCCGAAGCCGGACCAGGTGACCATCGCCATCAACAGCAACCAGATGAACGTGGTCGAACAGATGTGCCCGGCAGATGTCGCCGGTACCAGCCTGGGAACGCCCACGGGTTACGCCGCCTACAGCGAAATGACCATTCCGGCCGGCCCCGCCTGGGTCGAGGAGCACATCAAGCGCCTGTCGGACAACGGCATCCAGACGCACTTCCAGCTGGCCAACATCACGCAGCTCGAAACCGTCGAGCGCAACATGCGCCGCGGCGCCTGCAACGTGCCGCTGATCCTCACCTGGGTGGCCATCGGTGGCGGCTTTGATGCGCCGAATATCTACAACCTGGCCAACTTCGTGCGCGCCTGCCCGGACGGCGCGGTGCTGACCCTGGAAACCACCATGCTCAACGTCCTGCCACTCAACATGATGGCCATCGCCATGGGCCTGCATGTGCGTTGCGGCATCGAAGACAATATCTGGACCCAGGATCGTTCGCGCAAGATGAGCACGGTCGAACAGATCGAGCAACTGGTGCGCATCGCCAAGGAGTTCGGCCGTCCCGTCGCCAATGCCCGGGAAGCCCGCGAGATCTACAAGATCGGGACCTTCTACAAGAATGCCGACGAGACCCTGGCGGCCAACGGCTACGCTCCCAACCGCCGTGACGGACAGCAAGGCTTCACGCAGTACGCTGCCTGATAATGAATGCCGCACCGGTCAGGGGACACCCCCTGACCGGCGACGGCCTCCAACGAGACAATGACACCACGGACCGACCCGCCAGATGATCGGCCGACAAAACCCAAAGGAGACAGACTGCCATGGCTATCCACGCCGCAACCCATTCGCGCGACGACAGCGCCGCCTTGCGCGTATCGCGCCCCTATGCCTGGCTGGTCTTCGCGCTGACCTTCGGGCTGCTGATCTCCGACTACATGTCGCGCCAGGTGCTCAACGCCGTGTTCCCACTGCTCAAGGTCGAATGGATGCTGTCGGACAAGCAGCTCGGCAGCCTGAGTTCCATCGTCGCCCTGCTGGTCGGCATGCTGACCTTCCCGCTGTCGGTGATCGCCGACCGCTGGGGTCGGGTCAAGAGCATCATCCTGATGGCCACGCTGTGGAGCTTGGCCACCGCAGCCTGCGCGCTGGCCGCCAGCTTTGACCAGATGTTCTGGGCGCGCTTTTTCGTCGGCGTCGGCGAAGCGGCCTATGGCAGCGTCGGTGTGGCGCTGGTGGTCAGCCTGTTCCCGCAACGCCTGCGTGCCACCATCGTCTCGGCCTTCATGGCCGGCGGCGCCTTTGGTTCGGTGCTCGGTATGGCCCTGGGCGGCGTGATCGCCGCGCAGTTCGGCTGGCGCTGGGCCTTCGGCGCCATGGCCGGTTTCGGCTTCCTGCTGGTGGTGCTGTACTTCATGACGGTCTCCGACCGCAAAACCTACGGCACGCGCGCCGACAAGGGCCCCCTGCCCGCCTTCAACCTCAAGGCGCTGCTCAAGGACCTGTTCGCCTCGCGCTCGATCATCTGCGCCTATGTGGGCAGCGGGCTGCAGCTCTTCGTGCTGGCCTCATTCATGGCCTGGCTGCCGAGCTTCCTCAACCGCTACTACGGTCTCGAGACCGGCCGCGCAGGGGTGGTCTCGGCGATCTTCGTGCTGGTCAGCGCGGTCGGCATGATTGTCTGCGGCAACCTGACCGACCGCCTGAGCCGGAGCGATCCGGAGCGCAAGTGGTACGTGGCGATCAGCTACTGCCTGGTGACCCTGGTGCTGATCGGCATCGCCCTGAGCCTGCCGCTGGGCACGCCGCAACTGGTGGTGCTGGGCTTCGGGCTGTTCCTGTGCGCCGGCACCACCGGGCCGGCCGGGGCTATCGTCACCAACCTGACGCCCAGCCCCATCCACTCCACCGCCTTTGCCACCCTGACCCTGTTCAACAACTTCCTCGGGCTGGCCGCGGGGCCCTACATCACCGGCATGATCGCCGACTCGCAGGACCTGATGACCGCCCTGCGCGTGGCCGGGGCCATTCCCGTGCTAGCGATCGCCGCCTTTCTTATCGGCCGTCTGAGCTACCGCAAGGACGTCCAGGCCTACCAGATACGTCACGACGGCAACTCGGCGCCCTCGGCGGCCTGACGCCGATGCCCCCTTTGAGGACCTCATTCATGAATCAAACCATTGCCCCAACCATCCTGTTCGTTCCCGGCCTGCGCGACCATGTCGAAGACCATTGGCAGACGATCTGCGCGCGCCAGTTTCCCGGCTCACACACCGTGCCGCCGCTGGAGGCGGACAAGCTCTCCTGCGCCGCGCGCGTCGAGGCGCTGCAGGCCGCCCTGCAAGTCATCGACGGGCCGGTGGTGCTCGCCGCCCACAGCGCGGGGGTGATGATCACCGTGCATTGGGCGCGCAAGTACGGCCACACCCGGCGCATCCACGGCGCGCTGCTGGCGGCCCCGGCCGACCTGGAAAGCCCGCTGCCCGAGGGCTACCCCGCCACCGCCGCCATCGAGGCCAACGGCTGGCTGCCCGTTCCGCGCGCCGCGCTGCCCTTCCCGTCTATCCTCGCAGCCAGCACCAATGATCCGCTGGGCAGCTTCGAACGCGTCGAGGCCATGGCCCGCGACTGGGGCAGCCGCCTGGTCAACATCGGCGCGGTCGGCCACCTCAACCCCGCCGCCGGCTTCGGCGAATGGCCCCAGGCGTTGGACTTCCTGCGGGAACTGAGCGCCGCCCCGGCCGCCGAGACGACGCCATGACGCCCCGGCTCGACATCCAGGTGCATTTCGACCTGATCTGCCCGTGGTGCTTCATCGGCAAGCGCCATCTCGACGCAGCGCTCACCCGCTTCCGCCAGGCGCGGCCGGACGTGGTGGTCGACGTACTGTGGGTGGCCCATGAACTGCTGCCCGACACGCCGCCCGAGGGTCTGCCCTACCAGGCCTTCTACGAAAAGCGCCTGGGCGGATCCACCGCCGTCGCGACACGACGCGCGCAGGTGCAAGAGGCTGCCCGCACCGCCGGCATCCGCTTCGCCTTTGAACAGATCGCGTCCATGCCAAACACCCGACGCGCCCATCGCCTGCTCACCGAGTCCACATCATCGGGTACAGCCAGCGCGCTGATCGAGCGGCTGTTCGCGGCCTACTTCATCGAGGGGCAAGACATCGGCGATCCTGCGGTCCTGGACCGCCTGGCCGCCGCCATCCCTGCCGAAGGACGCGACACCGACCACCGCCAGCGGGTGGCCCTGGCGGAACGCACCGCGGCGATCGGCGTACCCCTATTCAACTTCAACGACCGCGTGTCGGTGTCCGGCGCCCAGCCGCCCGAGCTCTTGCTGGACCGCATGCACTGGACCACGCGGACATGTCCGGTGGCCCCCGCCACGACCTGACACCGCGCTGAACCACACCGTATCGACGGTCATCCCCCGCCTGAGGGGAGGGCCCCGCTCGACCCAAAACAAGGAGACACGCATGGAACCGACGACCGCTGTCTGGCAACCCACCCCCGAGACCATCCGCAAGGCCCAGGTCACCGCCTTCATGCACTGGCTGGCGCGCGAACGCAGCCTGCATTTCGCCGATTACGACGCCTTGTGGCAGTGGTCGGTGACCGACATCGACGCGTTCTGGCGCGCGGTCTGGGACTACTTCGACATCCGCGCGCTCGGCGCGCCCGACTGCGCCCTGGCCGACGAGCGCATGCCTGGCGCCAAGTGGTTTCCCGGCACCCAACTGAACTATGTGGAACAGGTGTTCCGCCACGCCACCGACACGCATCCGGCCATCGTCTTCCGCAACGAGGCCGGCGACAATCGCGAGCTGTCCTGGGCCGAGTTGCAGCGCCAGGTCGCCGCCCTCGCCGCCACCTTGCGCAGCTTCGGCGTGCAGCCGGGCGACCGGGTGTGCGCCTTCATGCCCAACCTGCCGGAAACGGTAGTGGCCTTCCTCGCCGTCGCCAGCCTCGGTGCGGTGTGGTCGGTGTGCTCGCCGGACATGGGCAAGGTGGCGGTGGTGGACCGTTTCTCGCAGATCGAACCCAAGGTGATGATCGCCGTGGATGGCTACCGCTACAGCGGCAAGGCGCACGATAGGCGCGCGCTGATCGGTGAGCTGTTGGAGGCACTGCCCAGTGTCGAAAAACTGGTGCTGCTACCGGTCATCGACCCCGCCGCGCCCGGCACCGATTTCAACAACAGCATCGATTGGGCCACCGCCACCGCGGGCGAGGCGCCGCTGCAGCTCGAACATGTGCCCTTCGATCATCCGCTGTGGGTGGTGTACTCCTCCGGCACCACCGGCCTGCCCAAGCCCATCGTCCATGGTCAGGGCGGTGTCGTCCTCGAGCACCTGAAATCCCTCAACTTCCATCTCGACCTCGACGCTGGCGACCGCTTCCACTGGTTTTCCGCCACCGGCTGGATGATGTGGAACTTCCAGGTCGGCGGCCTGCTGCTGGGCTGCACGATCTGCCTGTTCGACGGCAACCCGG
>JAGRGD010000296.1 GCA_020445665.1 Rhodocyclaceae bacterium | reverse complement strand
GGCCGCTTGCCGTGGAAAAGTCTGACGACTTTCCCACCGCGCAGCCCTTCGCCCACAAGCTCCACAGCGCATCAATCATTTTTTTATAGATCCTCCTTCCCCTTCAACATACAAAGGGGGAGGAAGATGTGCCTGTAAGAGTTGCTTAGTCGATTACCCCACTATGAGCGCGGCAATCAGCAATCAATTAGGCGATTCCAGCTCAGTCAGTTCGCGAGCCTCTCGCTCGCTCCCCTTCAAGGGGGCGAGGGCGGGAATTCGCAAAGCATTGCCGTGCGCCGCCAGGGCGGGCCGGCTGTGCAAAGCCGGCACTGGACGGGGTGGGGATGGGGTAGGTAGCGTGATTCAACCCCATCCCCCACCTGGCCGCCCAAGGCTGGCTTTGCACAGCCAGTCCGTTCCGCGGGCGCGAAGCCGAGCTTCGCGAATTCCCCGCTTCACCTCCTTGAAGGGGGAGGAAGATGTGCCTGCAAGAGTTGCCTGATCGATCACCGCATTGACAAAGTCCTGGCTTTCGTCCGCCTGCCGGACGCACCATCCAGAGGGAATCCGAAGATGTCGACACGCCTCCTGCCGCGACTCGCGGCCACCCTGCTGCTGGCCCTTGGCCTGCAGGCCGGCGCCCACGCCGAGCCGGCCAGCGCCGAATCGGTGCGGGCCCTGCACGAGGCCCTCGGCAGCGCCCGCTACACCCGCGAAGCGATGGATCAGCTCGAGCGGCAGCACGCCGCGGCGATCGCCAACGTGGCCGAGGGCGAAGCCCGCGCGGCCAAGGCCCGCGAGCACGAACGCGTCAGCGCCGCGCTGCGCAAGCTGATGGCCTGGGAGCAGCTCGAGCCGATGGCGGTCACCGCCTACCAGGCCCATCTCGAGGCGGCCGACGTGGCCGCGTTGCAGCGCTTCCTGGCAACGCCGGCCGGCCGGCTCTATGTGGACAAGTACACCCCGGCCATCCTGCAGGGCACGATGGCGTCGATGGCGCTGGCCGGCGAGCGGGCCGAGCTGGTGTCGATGGCGGTCTTTGACGAGGGCGAGATGCCGGCAGCGATGCCCGCGCCGCCGGCCCCCGTAGGCAAGCGCGAGCAGGCCGCCTCCGCGCTTGTCGATGCCTTTGCCCGCGAGCAGTTCGCGCTGCAGATGCGCGAGATGGACAGCGGGATGAAGGAGCAACTGCGCCTGCTCGCCCCAGCCCTCGGCCTCGACGACGATGCCGAGATCGAGGCCAAGCTGGACGCCTTCGCCGCGGCCTTCCGGGCCGACGCCAATTTCGATGCCTACATGCGGCCGCTGGTCGGCGCGCTCGCCGCCCAACTCGACGAAACCGAACTCGCGGCGCTATCGACGGCCTTCGCCAGGCCCGAGTGGAAGGCCCTGGAGGCCAAGCTGGACCGGGCCAACGAGGCGTTCCAGGAAGCCCTCGACACGGACCTGCAGCAGCGCATCATTCCCGGCGTGCTCAAGGCCGCCGCAGCCGGCGACTGATTCGCGGGGTGACCGGCACCCCACCTGCACCGCTGTCGACCGTCGCCGGCGGTGCAATGCACCATCACGAGGCGCGCCGCGACCGGGCGCGCCCCGAATGCCCCGGATTCACCCGACTTCCGGCGACCCGCCCGGTGGTCTGTTCCTTGCTGGACCCTGCTCCCGGGCCCCGACTGTAACGGCGCAGTCGCGGCCGCCTGGCGCAAGGTCGCGCCGATCGACTCAACGTCCATCGACTACCGATACAGGAGCAAGACCATGACCCGCGACGAAGTCACCCAGCTCGTCCTCACCGCCAAGCGCCGCAAGCAAGTGTCCTGGGGCCAGCTGGCCGACAGCATCGGCCTCAGCAAGGAGTGGACCACCGCCGCCCTGATGGGCCAGATGACCCTCGACGCCACCCAGGCGGCGAAGATCGGCGACCTGCTCGAACTGCCCGCCGAGGCCATCGATCAACTCCAGGTGGTGCCCTACAAGGGCTCGCTGCCCACCGCCGTGCCGACCGACCCGCTGATCTACCGCTTCTATGAGCTGATCAATGTCTATGGCACGACGATCAAGGAGCTGATCCACGAGGAGTTCGGCGACGGCATCATGAGCGCCATCGACTTCTCGATGGACATCCAGCGCGAGCCCGATCCCAAGGGCGACCGGGTGCACATCGTGATGAGCGGCAAGTTCCTGCCCTACATGACCTACTGAGTCAGTCGTCCAGCCGATAGGCCTCGCGCAGCCGCAGGGCCTCGCCACAGACCGAGGCCGGCTTGCGCTGCAGGTTCTGCCCCAGGCGGGTCACGGCCTCGCCGAGCGCCGCCTGCCCTTCGGGGTTGGCCAGCGGGCCGAGGTCGGCCGCCGAGGAGCGGGCCACGCGCACATGGCCCCGCTTTTCCTTGACCAGGGTGGCTGGCTGGTGGGCCGCCACCAGGCGCGCGTTGGCCCGCGCCACGAGCTCGGCGTAGGCGGTCTGCGCCTGCTCGGCATTGCAGCGTTTCGCGGCGACGGCATGGCCGGTGACCAGGCACAGCGCGAGGGGAAGGAGTCGCCAGTTCATCGGGCTGCCTCCTCGCCGGCGCTGGCAGAGCGCGCCTGCGTGTAGAGGGGTTGCACCAGCGGCTGCGCGCGCTGCAGATCGTCGACCCGCGCCGCATCGGACGGGTGGGTGCTCCAGAAACTGCCGTCGGTGTCCTTGCCGTCGGCCTGCGCCTGTTCGGCCACCTTGCGCCACAGGCTCACTGCAGCCTGGGGGTCGTAGCCGGCGCGGGCCATCAGCTCGAGGCCAATGCGGTCGGACTCCTGCTCGAGCTCGCGGCTGTTGGGCAGGTTGGCGAAGGCCTCGGCGCTGAGCTGGCTGACGCCGTCGATGGTGCTGGACAGGTTCACCCCGGTGGTCACCGCCAGGCCCACGCTGAGGATGGCACCGAGGCCGCTGGCGACCGCGCTGTTGCGGTTGCGGGTGGAGTATTTTTCGGCGCTGTGGTCGCGCAGGGCGTGGGCGATCTCGTGGCCGATCACCGCAGCCAGCTCGTCGTCGGTGGGCTGCCAGGTGTCGAGCAGGCCGGTGTAGACGAAGATCTTGCCGCCGGCCATGCAGGTGGCGTTGACCTGGTCCACGCTCACCACGTTCACCTCCCAGTCCCAGTCCAGGGCGTCGGGCCGGAACACCGCGACGTGGGGGATCAGGCGGTTGGCAATCGCCACCACCCGCGCCACCTGGGCCGCATCGGCGTTCAGGGCGCCGTCGGCCATCGCCGCCTCGAGGTGTTCGTCGTAGTAGGACTCGGCGGCACCACGGACCGCCTCGCGCGAACCCTCGGCGAAGTACTGCTTGCGTTCGAGGCCGATCGCGCCGGATTCGGTGGTCTGGACGGTGGCGCAGGCGCCGCAGAGCAGCGCGGTGGCAAGAACGGCGACAGCCAGCGGGGCGCGAGCAGGAAGCAATCGGGGCATGGTGGGACCGGCAGGATAAAAACGGCGCGTAGCGTAGCACCGCCGTCGCATCCCGTCGGCATCTTCGGTCACGCGCTTCGACCGCGTGGCGTAGCAGTGTGTGTCCTGCGACGGCGCGCGGCGGCGCTCAGACAGCCACATCCTTCGGGTAGGCGGTCTGGATGTGCAAGGGCGCGAAGGACTCGGCCGCGGCATGGGCG
>JAGRGD010000295.1 GCA_020445665.1 Rhodocyclaceae bacterium | reverse complement strand
TCGCTCGGGTGACGGACACGGCGCCAGGCCAGGTCGGTGATGTGCAGCAGGCCATCGATGCCGCCCAGGTCGACGAACGCACCGTAGTCGGTGATGTTCTTGACGATACCCTTGACGACCTTGCCTTCCTGCAGCGTGCCCAGGAGCTTCTCGCGCTCTTCGCCCATGGTCTCTTCGAGCACGGCGCGGCGGGAGACGACCACGTTGTTGCGGCGGCGGTCGAGCTTGATGACCTTGAACTCGAATTCCTTGCCCTCGTACGGGGCCGTATCCTTGACCGGACGCATGTCGACCAGCGAACCGGGCAGGAAGGCGCGGATGCCGTTGGTCATGACGGTCAGGCCACCCTTGACGCGGCCGGAGATCACGCCGGTCACCAGGCTACCTTCGTTGAGGGCCTTCTCCAGGTCGTTCCAGGCGGCAATGCGTTTGGCCTTGTCGCGGGACAGGCGGGTCTCGCCATAGCCGTCCTCGAGAGCGTCGATGGCCACCTGGACGTAGTCGCCCGAATTGACCTCGACGTCGCCGCGGTCATTGCGGAACTCCTCGACGGGGATGTAGCTCTCGGACTTGAGGCCGGCATTGACGATCACGAAGTTCTGATCGATGCGGACCACCTCGGCGGTGATCACTTCGCCGGCGCGCATCTCCTGGCGGGAGAGGCTCTCCTCAAAGAGCTCGGCAAAACTTTCCTGGCTGGATACAGCGGTTGCAGTGGACATAAAGGAAAACTCGAATACCGCCTTGCGGCGGAGGTTGGTTGGTCATATACCCACCGGCCGTTGCGACCTGTGGGCTACGAAACAGTCAAATTGTCAGGATGCGCGGGCCGCAGCGAGCACGAACTCGACCGCTTCCGTGACCCCCATGCCCGAAGTGTCGAGCAGGAGCGCGTCATCCAGTTGCCTCAGCGGGGCCACGGCCCGGGCCGCATCGCGGCGGTCCCGTTCTTCAAGGTCCCGGATAAGACCCTCCATGTTAGCAGCCATCCCCTTTTCCAACAACTGTTTATGGCGACGCTCCGCGCGCACACGGGCACTCGCGGTCAGGAAGATCTTCAATCCGGCATCGGGGAAGATCACCGACCCCATGTCGCGACCCTCCGCCACCAGCCCCGGGGCGCGCCGGTAGGCCCGCTGGCGCAGGGTCAGCGCGTCGCGTACGGCCGGCAGCGCCGCCACCTTCGAGGCGCCGACCGAGCAGGCTTCCTCCCGGATCGCGTCGGTCACATCCTCGCCACCAAGGAGGATGCGACCCGCCTCGAAGCGCGCAGGCAGCGTCTCGGCCAGCCTGGCGAGTCGCGCCTCGTCGTCCAGCGCCACCTCGCCGCGCATGCCCGCCAGCGCCACCAGCCGGTACAGTGAGCCGCTATCGAGGTGGTGATAGCCGAGTGCTTCGGCCACCGCCGCCGCGACAGTACCCTTGCCGGAGGCCGATGGCCCGTCGATGGCGATCACCGGCACCGAGCGGGTCACCGCCGCAAAGGCTTCGAAGTAGCGCGGAAAGGTCTTGTTGACGCATTTCGGGTCATTGATCCGGACCTCGGTATTGCCCAGCGTCACGAGGGAGAAACACATGGCCATGCGGTGATCGTCGTAGGTGTCGATGACGCCGCGGACAAAACGTGCCGGGGGCTCGACGACGAGATAGTCCGCGCCTTCTTCCACCGTGGCCCCGACCTTTCGCAGCTCGGTCGCCATGGCCGAGATGCGGTCCGTTTCCTTGACGCGCCAGGAGGCGATGTTGCGCAGCCGGCACGGACCGTCGGCAAACAGGGCGGCAATCGCCAGCGTCATCGCCGCATCCGGAATGTGGTTGAGGTCGAGGTCGAAGGCCTTGAGGCCGCCGACATCCGGCTTACTCGCCTCGATCCAGTTGTCCCCCATCGTGATCCGCGCGCCGATCGCCTCCAGCGCTTCGGCGAAGCGAACGTCCCCCTGAATGCTGCCGCGGCCCACGCCCTCCACCCGCAGCGGCCCGCCACCAATGGCCCCGGCAGCGAGAAAATAGGAAGCCGACGAGGCATCCCCTTCGACGTAGATGTCGCCCGGGGCCCGATAGCGCACCCCCCCGGGCACCGTGAATGCGCGCCACCCGTCGCGAACGACCGCAACTCCGAAGCGCTGCATCAGGGCCAGCGTGATCTCGATATAGGGCTTCGAGATCAACTCGCCCACGACCTCGATCCGGGTTTCCACGCCGGTCAGCGGCAGCGCCATCAGCAGAGCCGTCAGAAACTGGCTCGATACGTCGCCCCGTACGTGCACGACACCGCCGGGCCGGATCTCCCCTGGCGCAATGGCGAGCGGCGGAAAGCCGGCATTGCCCTGATAGTCGACCCGGGCACCGATCTCGCGAAGGCCGTCCACCAGATCACCGATCGGGCGCTCATGCATGCGCGGCACACCTGAGAGCTGATAGTGCCCGCCGGACAGCGCCAGCGCGGCGGTGAGTGGCCGGAACGCGGTGCCGGCGTTGCCCAGGAAGAGGTCCGCCGCCTTGACCGGGAACGGGCCGCCAACGCCATGCACCCGGAAGCGCCCGGGCGCATCGAGCGCCTCCCAGCGAACGCCGAGCGCCGACAGGGCCTCGAGCATGCGATCCACGTCGTCCGAGGACAGCAGGTCGTGGATCTCGGAGGTACCTTCGGCCAGGGCGGCGAGCAGCAGAACACGGTTGGAGATGCTCTTCGAGCCGGGCAGACGGACACTGCCGGCGGCAGAAAGCAGGGGGGGTAGATCGAGGGTTTCCATCAAGGGCGTCAGCCTTCGTTTTTCTTGTCGGCCCACGCGTTGCGGGCCTTGCGGGCATCGTCGAAGATCGCTTCGAGCGAGGTGCCGTCGCCGGTCATCAGGTAGGCGCGCAGCAGCGCCAGTTCGGCCAGGTAGGCGTCCAGCTCACCCAGCAGGGCTTGCCGGTTGGCAATGCAGATGTCGCGCCACATTTCGGGGTGACTGCCAGCAATTCGCGTGAAGTCGCGAAAGCCACTGGCAGCGTAGTCGAACAGCTGTTCGGCGTTGGCCCGCTGGGCAAGGTCATGCACCAGACCAAATGCGAGCAGGTGCGGCAGGTGACTCACCGCCGCAAACACCCGGTCATGCTCCTGGGGCGCCATCTCTCGCAGCACCGCACCGCAGGCAGCCCAGGCCTCGCGGACCCGGGCGATCGCGTCCGGATCATTCTCCGGCAGCGGGGTCACGACCACCTTGCGATCCCGATAGAGCGTCGCGAAGGCCGCGCCCACGCCGCTGGTCTCGGCGCCGGCAATCGGATGAGACGGCACGACCGTGGCGAGATTCGCGTCCAGGTGCCGGTAGGCCGCTTCGATCACGTCGCGCTTGGTGCTGCCCGCGTCCGTCACGACCGTGCCGGGGGCGAGGTGGGGCGCCATCGCCGCCATCACCCGGTCCATCTGGCCGACCGGGGTCGCCAGCAGCACGAAGTCTGCGCCTGGCAAGGCGTCGGCCCACGTGAGGCAGGCACGGTCGATCACGCCCCGCGCCAGCGCCGCGTCAAGGGATGCCTGGCTACGTCCGACACCCACAATTTCGCCGACGGCGCCGGCCTCGCGCAGGGCCATCGCAAATGAGCCGCCGATCAGGCCGACCCCGCAGACCACCAGTCGATCGATCCTGCGCATGGCCACGCCCTAGCCGACCACGTCGGCCAACGCGGTCAGAAACGCCTCGTTCTCTTCCGGCAGGCCCACCGACACGCGCAGCCACTCGGGCATTCCGTAGCCGCCGATCGGGCGCACGATGACGCCCCGCTGGAGCAGACCGGCGTTGATGGCCGCCGCATCGCCGACCCGTAGCGTCAGGAAGTTGCCGGCAGACGGAATCCAGCTCAGTCCGAGGCGGTCGACACCGGTGACGAGTTGCGCCATGCCGCGCCGGTTGAGGCTGGCGCTGCGGGTCAGGAACTCCTCGTCCCCCAGGGCCGCAGTTGCGGCCGCCAGTGCCAGAATGCCGACGTTGAACGGCTGTCGCACCCGGTTCATCAGGTCGATGACCGCCGGACTGCCCACGCCATAGCCGACACGCAAGCCGGCCAGGCCATAGGCCTTCGAGAAAGTGCGGGTGACCAGCAGGTTCGGAAAACGCTCGAGCCAGGCAATGCTGTCGTAGCGGCTGGCTTCGTCGAGATACTCGGTATAGGCCTCGTCGAGCACCACCACCACGTCGGCCGGCACCCGTTCGAGGAAATCCAGCAACGCGTCGCCCGGGACGAAGGTGCCGGTCGGATTGTTCGGATTGGCAATGAACACCACCCGCGTCCGCTCGCCGAGGGCCCCGGCCATGGCGGCGAGGTCGTGCCCGAAGTCCATCGCCGGGACGGCAATCCCGGTGGCGCCGACCGTCTGGGTGGCCAGGGGGTAGACCGCAAAGGCGTACTGGGAGAACACCGCCTCGCGTCCCGGCCCGAGAAAGGCCCGGGCGACCATGTCGAGCACGTCATTGGAGCCGTTGCCGAGCACGATCTGCCCCTGAGCGACGCCGAGTCGCGCCGACAGGGCGGCCTTCAGGTCGAAACCATTGCCATCCGGGTAGCGGGCCACCTCGCAACAGGTGGCCGCAATCGCATCGCGTGCCGCCTGGCTCATGCCCAGCGGGTTCTCGTTGGATGCCAGCTTGACGATACGGGCCGGATCCAGCCCCATCTCGCGAGCCAGCTCCGAGATCGGCTTACCCGGCTGGTAGGGGTGGATGGACCGGATGTAGTCCGGCGCCTGTCCGGAGAGACTCATGCGGGCTCCGTGGCGGATTAGAGGGCGGCCACCGGGTAGGATCCGAGCACCTTGACGAAGGCCGCACGCGCGTCAAGCTCGCGAATCGCAGCGGCGACTTCCGGTGCCTCGCGATGACCGAGGAAATCGACGTAGAACACATACTCCCACAAGCCGCCGCGCGCGGGGCGAGACTGCAGCTTGGTCATGTCGACACCGTGGCGGGCCAGCGGCTCCAGCAGGTCGTGCATCGCGCCGGGCCGGTTCTGGGCCGAGAAGACCAGCGAGGTCTTGTCCTTGCCCGAGGGGCCAGCGTCATGGCGCGCGATGACAAGGAAGCGGGTGGTGTTCTTGGGATCATCCTCGATGTTCGCTGCGAGGGTGTTGAGCCCGTACAGCTCACCCGCCGCATCACCCGCAATGGCGCAGGATTCGGGATCCTCGGAAGCCAGGCGCGCCGCCTCGGCATTGCTCGCGACGGGGATCCGCGGCAGATGGGCCAGGTTGCGGTTGAGCCACTCGTGGCACTGCGCCAGGGACTGGGCATGGGAATAGAGACGCTTGACCGCGCCGATCCCTTCGGCCTTCGACAGCAGGTGCTGGTGGATCCGCAGCTTGACCTCGCCGCAGACGCTGACCGGATTGGCCAGCAACAGGTCGAGGGTGCCACCGACGACGCCCTCGGTCGAATTCTCGACCGGCACCACGCCATAGTCCGCATTGCCGCACTCGACGAGGCGAAAGACCTCGTCAATGGTGCTGACCGGCAGGAAGGTCGGCGCCGAACCGAAGTGCTTGCGGGAGGCGCTCTCCGAGAAGGTGCCCGCCGGGCCCAGGTAGGCCACCTTGAGGGGCTGCTCGAGGGCCAGGCAGTACGACATGATCTCGCGGAACACGCGCTGCACCGCCTCGCCGGCCAGCGGACCGGGGTTCACCTCGGCCAGGCGCCGCAGGACCTGCGCCTCGCGCTCCGGCCGATAGATGTTGCCATGCTTGATCTCGCCGATCCGCTGCGCGCAACGGGCGCGCTCCGACAGGCGGGCGAGGATCTCCTCGTCCAGCTGGTCGATGCGGTTGCGCATGTTCAGCAACTCGTCACTCATCTCGTTCTCCGCAGGCCCGCCGGTGCGGGCAATCAGCCGCAGCGCCGCTCGAATTCCTTCATGAAGTCCACCAGCGCCCTGACACCGTCGACCGGCATCGGATTGTAGATCGAGGCGCGCATGCCGCCGACCGACTTGTGCCCCTTGATCTGCTCGATGCCAGCCGCAGATGCCTCGGTGACGAAGCGTGCGTCCAGTTCGGGCCGCGCCAGCGTGAAGGGGACGTTCATGCGCGACCGGTCCTCGCGGCGCACCGGATTCGCGTAGAAGGCAGAGGCGTCGATGAAGTCGTAGAGCAGCGCGGCCTTCTCGATGTTGCGGCGCTCGATGCCGACCAGCCCGCCCTGCCGCTTGAGCCACTGGAAGACCAGCCCGGCCACGTAGATCGCGAAGGTCGGCGGCGTGTTGTACATGGACCCGTTGGCCGCGTAGGTGGCGTAGTCGAGCATCAGCGGCATGCCGGGCATCGGCGCACCGAGGAGGTCATCACGCACGATCACGACCGTGACGCCGACCGGGCCGATGTTCTTCTGCGCACCCGCGTAGATCAGACCGAAACGCGAGACATCCACCGGTCGCGACAGAATGTGCGAGGACATGTCGGCCACCAGCGGCACATCGCCACAGTCCGGCACATAGGGGAACTCGACGCCGTAGATCGTCTCGTTCGAGCAGTAGTGCAGATAGGCCGCGCCCGGATCGAGGTCCAGCTCGGCCTGAGCCGGCGCACGGGTGAAGCGCTCGGCCTCGGTGTCCGCCACCACGCGCACGGACGTCAGCCGGCGCGCCTCGGCCAGGGCCTTCTTCGACCAGGAGCCCGTGACCAGATAGTCGGCACTGGCACGACCGCGCAACAGGTTGATCGGCACCATCGAAAACTGCATCGTCGCGCCGCCCTGCAGGAACAGCACCCGATAGTTCGACGGAATGGCCAGCAGCTCGCGCAGATCCGCCTCGGCCGCCTCGATGATCGACGTGAAATGCTTGCCGCGATGGCTCATCTCCATCACGCCCATGCCGGCGCCGTGCCAGTCGAGCAGTTCGTCGCGGACCTGCTCCAGTACCTCGAGCGGCAGGCCCGCCGGGCCCGCCGAGAAGTTGAAGACGCGGCTCATCAGGTCGCCTCGTCGTCGCCGGGCGCTTCGCCCTCGCCGGGCGCTTCGCCCTCGCCGGGCGCTTCGCCGTCGGCAGCGTCAGCCGCGGCCGACGTGTCGCCATCGGCCAGGTCAGCCTCGAGCAGCTCGTCGTCCTCGGACTCCGCAACCTTCTCGACCCCGGCCATGTGGGTGCCGTCGGCCAGCGCGATCAGCGTCACGCCCTGCGTCGATCGACCCATCTCGCGGATATCGGCGACCCGCGTGCGGATCAGCACACCACCCGACGAGATCAGCATCACCTCGTCGTTCGACTGCACCAGGGCCGCGGCAACCAGCTCACCGTTCCGCTCGGAGGTCTGAATCGCGATCATGCCCTTGGTACCGCGGCCGTGGCGGGTGTATTCAGCGACCGGCGTGCGCTTGCCGAAGCCGTTGCGCGTCACGGTCAGAACCGACCATTCCTCGTCCTGGGCGACCAGCATGGCGATCACGCGCTGATCGTCCTCGATCGACATGCCGCGCACGCCCCGGGCCTCGCGGCCCATCGGGCGGACATCGCCCTCGCCGAAACGCACCGCCTTGCCGGCGTCCGAGAACAGCATGACGTCGCACTCGCCATTGGTGATGGCAACCCCGATGAGGTGGTCGCCATCGTCCAGATTCACCGCGATGATGCCGGCCTTGCGCGGGTTCGAGAAGGCAGTCAGCGCCGTCTTCTTGACCGTTCCGAGGGAAGTCGCCATGAAGACGAAGTGTTCCTCGTCGAACTCCTTGATCGGGAGCACGGCGGTGATCTTCTCACCTTCCATCAGCGGGAAGAGGTTCACGATCGGCTTGCCGCGGGAGTTCCGGGTTCCCTCAGGCACCTCGTACACCTTGAGCCAGTAGGCCCGACCACGGCTCGAGAAGCACAGGATGGTATCGTGGGTGTTGGCCACGAAGAGGCGGTCAATGAAGTCCTCGTCCTTCATCGAAGTCGCCTGTTTGCCACGCCCGCCACGGCGCTGGGCCCGGTAATCGGCCAGGGGCTGACGCTTGAAATAGCCGGAGTGGGAGAGCGTGACAACCATGTCCTCCGGCGCGATCAGATCCTCGATGTTGATCTCGGCGGTATTCATGACGATCTCGGACCGCCGCGGGTCGCCGTACTGATTGCGGATCGCGGTGAGCTCCTCGACGATGATCGCGGTGATCCGCTCGGGCTTGGCGAGGATGTCGAGCAGGTCGGTGATGAGTTCCATCACTTCGCGATATTCGTCGACGATCTTGTCCTGCTCCAGGCCGGTCAGGCGCTGCAGGCGAAGCTCAAGGATGGCCTGGGCCTGGGCGTCGGACAGCTTGTAACCCTGGCCCTTGAAGCCGAACTCGGCGGCCAGCCCGTCGGGCCGGTAGCTGTCGCTGGTCGCTCGGGAGAGGAGTTCCTCGACCAGTGGCGAGCGCCACTCTCTTGCCATCAGTTCGCGCTTGGCCTCGGGCGGTGTCGCGGCCGCCTTGATCAAAGCGATGATCTCGTCGACGTTGGACAGCGCCACCGCCAGACCCTCGAGGATGTGCCCCCGCTCACGCGCCTTGCGCAGCTCGAAGACGGTGCGCCGGGTGACGACCTCGCGCCGATGGGCGAGGAAACAGTCGAGCATCTCCTTGAGGTTCAGCAGGCGCGGCTTGCCATCGACCAGCGCCACCATGTTCATGCCGAAGCTGTCCTGCAGCTGGGTCTGCTTGAACAGCTTGTTCAGCACGACCTCGGCCACTTCGCCACGCTTGAGTTCGATCACGACCCGCATGCCCGACTTGTCGGACTCGTCGCGGATCTCGCTGATACCTTCGATGCGCTTGTCGTTGACCAGCTCGGCGATCTTCTCGAGCAGGGTCCGCTTGTTCACCTGGTAGGGCAGCTCGTCGACGATGATCGCCTGGCGGTTGCCCTTCTCCAGATCCTCGAAATGGGTCCGGGCCCGCATCACCACCCGGCCGCGGCCGGTCCGGTAGCCCTCATGCACGCCCTGAAGGCCGTAGATGTGCGCGGCGGTCGGGAAGTCCGGCGCCTTGACGACCTTGATCAGTTCCTCGATGTCGGTCGCGGGCTCGGCCAGCAGCAGCAGGCAGGCCTCGATCACCTCGCCGAGATTGTGGGGCGGAATATTGGTGGCCATCCCCACCGCGATGCCCGACGACCCGTTGATGAGCAGGTTCGGGACCTTGGTCGGCAGCACCGTCGGCTCGAGTTCCTTGCCGTCGTAGTTGGGCTGGAAGTCGACGGTTTCCTTGTCGATGTCCGCGAGCAGATCGGAAGAAATACGCTCGAGACGGCACTCCGTGTATCGCATCGCCGCGGCGTTGTCGCCGTCGATGGATCCGAAGTTGCCCTGACCGTCCACCAGCATGTAGCGCAGCGAGAAATCCTGAGCCATCCGGACCAGGGTGTCGTAGATCGCCGAGTCACCATGGGGGTGGTACTTACCCATGACATCACCGACGACGCGCGCGCATTTCACATACGGGCGATTCCACGCATTGTTCGCCTCGTGCATGGCATACAGTACGCGGCGGTGCACCGGCTTCAGACCGTCCCGAGCGTCCGGCAACGCCCGCCCGACAATCACGCTCATCGCATAATCGAGGTAGGAGTGCCGCATCTCGTCCTCAAGACTGATCGGGAGGGTCTCTTTGGCGAATGCGTTCATGGGAATGCTTTGTGGTTCAGGGGCGACAGGGAAAAACGCACAATCATATCACGCGGATACGTCGCCCTCTTTGCGGCCCCTGTGTTGCCTGAAAGCCACGCAATTGGCGCACATGCAACACTTTGTACAATCGTTGTTGTGGTAGGCGGCGTATGCTTAAATCGTGATGCGAATCACCGTGCGCCATTCAAAAGGCGTTTTGAAGAAAAGTAACTCGCTCTGAGGAGGATTCAGTCGTGAATCTGAAGCGTCTGGCAGTTCTTGCTGCTGTTGCAGGTACTTCCGTACTGTCCATTTCCACTGCCCAGGCCGCCGACGTGATGGTTGATGGCAAGGGTGAAATTCCCTACGTAATCGACGGCCGCAAGGTCGTGGCCCGTAGCGGTTCGGGCCTGTGCTGGCGAACGGGCTACTGGAGCCCTGCTGCTGCCTCGACCGCCATGGCCGGTGAGTTCCCGGCAGGTTGCGCATGCGACGGTGACATCGTTCCGAAGGACAAGTGCGAAGCACCGAAGCCGATGGCAGCCGCCCCGGCCCCGGCGCCCGCCCCGGCACCGGCTCCGGCCCCGGCCCCGGCCCCTGCACCGGTCGCGAAGCCCATGTCCCTCGGCGCATCCGCGCTGTTCGACTTCGACAAGTCGGTCCTGAAGCCGGAAGGCAAGGCCGCCATCGACAACGATGTCGTGGCCAAGATGGGCAGCCTGTCGAGCGTCAAGTCGGTGACCGTTTCCGGCCACGCTGACCGTATCGGCAATGCCCAGTACAACCAGAAGCTGTCCGAGAAGCGTGCCGAAGTGGTCAAGTCGTACCTGATCGGCCAGGGCGTTGATGCCAACCTGATCGAGACCTTCGGTTACGGCAAGACCCAGCCGGTGCCCGGCGTTTCCTGCGGCAAGATGTCCCGCAAGAAGCTGATCGAGTGCCTCGCGCCGAACCGTCGCGCCGTCGTCGACGTGAAGGGCATGAGCAACTGATCGGCCCACCCGTCCAGCTGGACCAGGGAACCCCGCCCGCGTGCGGGGTTCTCTTTTTTCGGGCCCCACCTTTTCGACCCCCGATCCGCCGAGAGTGCCGATGAAAGAAGCTGCCGACCTTCTCCTGCTGCCCCGCTGGGTGATCACGGTCGAACCCGATTGCCGGCCCCTGTCCCGTCACGCCGTCGCGATCCGCGATGGCCGCATCGCCGCCGTGCTGCCGGTCGACCAGGCGCAGGCACGCTTCGACGCCGGCGAGATCCTCGACCTGCCGGGGCAGGCCCTGATCCCGGGCCTGGTCAATGCCCACACCCATGCCGCGATGTCCCTGCTGCGCGGTATCGGAGACGATCTCCCTCTGATGGAGTGGCTCAATACGGCGATCTGGCCCGTCGAGGGCAAACACGTCTCGGCCGAATTCGTGCGCGACGGAACATTACTGGCCGCCGCCGAGATGCTGCAGGGCGGCATCACCACCTTCAATGACATGTACTTCTTCCCCGAGGCCGCCGCGGAAGCAGTGGATCGCAGCGGCATCCGCGCGGTCCTCGGTATTGTCGTGATCGAGTTCCCGTCCGCCTACGCGAATGCTCCTGATGGCTACCTCGCCCGAGGCCTTGCCGCCCGCGACGCACTCAAGGGGCATGATCGCATCCGCTTCGCGCTGGCGCCGCATGCGCCCTACACCGTGTCCGACGCGACCTTCCAGCGCGTGCAGCACCTGGCCGACGAGCTCGACCTGACCATCCACGTCCACCTCCACGAAACGGCCCATGAAATCGAGGGGTCGATCGCCGACCATGGCGTTCGTCCCGTCGCCCGGCTGGCACGCCTGGGGCTGCTGTCTCCCAACCTGCTGGCCGTCCACTCGGTGCACATGGACGCAAGCGAGATTGCCGAACTGTCACGCCATGGCGCCCGCGTGGCCCACTGCCCGTCCTCCAACATGAAGCTGGCCAGTGGCATTGCGCCCGTGCCGGCGATGCTCGCGGCCGGCATTCCCGTCGGCCTCGGCACCGATGGCGCGGCCAGCAACAACCGCCTCGACCTGTTCGAGGAAATGCGCCAGGCAGCCCTGCTGGCGAAGGTCGGCGCCATGGATGCCACGGCGGTCAGCGCCGCCGAGGCCCTGACCATGGCAACCCTGGGCGGCGCCCGGGCACTTGGCCTCGACAACGAGATCGGCTCGATCGTGCCGGGGAAATGGGCCGACCTGTGCGCGGTCGCGCTGGACACGCTGGATCTCAGCCCCTGTTTCGACCCGCTCTCCCATCTGGTCTACGTGGCCGGGCGGGAGAATGTACGGCACGTCTGGGTCGGCGGCCAACTGGTTGCCAGGGATCGCCACCTGACGCGCGTGGCGTCGCGCGAATTGCTGGCGATTTCGGCCCTATGGCAGAATAGGATTGCCCAGGATGGCGCATAAAGACTGGCATTGCGCCGCTCCCCGTTCCGCCGACCAGTCCCCCTCATGACGTACCCGACTTCCCCCGCACGCACCGGCCCCCCCCAAGTCTGGAGGCACCTGCTGGCGATGCTGGCCGTGCTCCTGCTCCCCGGCGCCCTACCCGCCCTTGCCGCCAACGATCTGCCCCCCTACGTTGTGGACGGCAGCGGGCAGCCGATGCGAAGTGGCCAGGGATTGTGCTGGCGCACCGGCTACTGGAGCCCCGGCGCGGCCGAGGCCAGCCGCATCGAAGGTCGCCCGGCAGCATGCACCTGCGATCCGGACCTGATGCCTTCCGACGCCTGCCTGACAGTCGCCGAGCGTCCCGTGCAGCCGCGTCAGGCCTCTGCGCCGGCAGCAGCGGCCGTCTCGTCGGTTGCGCCACCGCCGGTCAGCACCGTCACGGGTCCGGTCAAGGTGAAGCTGTCCGCCGAGGCCAAGTTCCGCTTCAATACCTCGGTTCTCGAACCGGAGTCCCGGCGCAGACTCGACGCCCTCGCCGAGGAGCTGGCGGGCGTCGAGCTGGAAGTTGTCCTCGCGGTCGGCCACGCCGACCGGATCGGACCGGCCGCCTACAACCAGGAGATCTCCGAGAAGCGGGCCGCGGAGGTCAAGGCCTACCTGATCGGCAAAGGGATTCCCGCCCAGCAGATCTACACCGAAGGCAAGGGCGAGACACAGCCGGCACACCTGACCGACTGCCAGAACCTGGGACCGGAATCGAGCCGGAACCGACGCCTCGTGACCTGTCTCGAGGCCGACCGACGGGTCGAAATCGAAGCCATCGGCATCCGTTGAGCCGTCCGCCAATCCGAAGAGACCACACAATGAACGCCGATCCGATCGAGGTCCAGAAATTCAGCGATCTGGCCCACCGCTGGTGGGATCCCGAATCCGAGTTTCGCCCGCTTCACGAGATCAATCCGCTGCGCCTGTCGTGGATTGACGACCTCGCGCCCCTGGCAGGCAGGCGCGTCCTGGACGTCGGCTGCGGCGGAGGCATCCTGGCCGAGAGCATGGCGGCCAAGGGTGCGGAGGTGACCGGCATCGACCTGTCCGAGAAGGCCCTGTCGGTGGCCAGGCTGCACCTCTTCGAGAGCGGGCTGGAGGTCAACTATCGCCACATCAGCGCCGAGCACCTGGCCGCCGAACACGCCGGCGAGTTCGACGTGGTCACCTGCATGGAGATGCTCGAGCACGTGCCCGACCCGGCCAGCGTGGTCGCCGCCTGCGCCCGCCTCGTCAAGCCGGGTGGCGATGTCTTCTTCTCGACGCTCAGTCGCAACCCCAAGTCGTACCTGTTCGCGGTGATCGGCGCCGAGTATGTCCTGCGGCTGCTGCCGAGGGGCACCCACGACTACGCCAAGTTCATCCGCCCCTCCGAACTCGCGCGCTGCTGCCGGCTGGCGGGACTGGATGTCGCCGGCTACAAGGGGCTCGCATACAACCCCCTGACCCGGGTCTACGCCCTGAGCGACAACGTCGACGTGAACTACATGCTCCATAGCCGTGCCCCGGAGGCCACCACGGCGTGAGCGCGGGGTTGCTGTTCGACCTCGACGGCACGCTGGCGGACACGGCCCCCGACCTTGCCGATGCCCTCAACCGGCTTCGGCAGGAACACGGACGCGAGGCGCTGCCCGAGTCCACCCTGCGCCGCTGGACCTCCAACGGCACGCGCGGCATGCTCCACGCCGGTTTCGACATGGCGCCGGGCCACCCCGACTATGCCCGCCTGGCGAGCCGCTACCTGGCCCTGTATGCCACAGCACCCTTTGTCCGGACACGCCTCTTCCCCGGCCTCGATCTTGCCCTCGACGCGATCGAGGCCGAAGGCTGGCGCTGGGGCGTGGTGACCAACAAGCCCCGCGACCTGGCGGCACCGGTCATGGACGGCCTGGGCCTCACGCGCCGCCTGTGCTGTCTCGTCGGCGGCACCTGCGCGGCGGCGCCCAAGCCGTCGCCTGCCCCGTTGTTGCTGGCCTGCGAGCAGGCGGCGCTCGATCCGTCGCAATGCGTCTATGTGGGCGACGACCGCCGCGATATCGAGGCGGGCCGGGCAGCAGGCATGCGCACGGTGGCGGCGGCCTGGGGTTACCTCGGTGACGACGACGACGTCCCGTCGTGGCGGGCCGACGCGATCGTCGAGCACCCCGGCCAGCTCGTCGAGGCGCTGGTCGCCCTCATCGAACGCTGAGTTCCGACGAGTGGCGACTTGAGAAGTGCCGGCTGCGCCCCCATAATCCGAGACATGGTTGTAACTCCGGCGAGCTGGAGGCGTTCTGGACAGGGGTTCGATTCCCCTCACCTCCACCCAAGCGCATACGGTGTGCTTCGGTGGGGGTGTACTGGTTTCGACAGGGCGGGCAAAGGTTAGCAGGCAACCCGAAAGGCGACGGACGTAATCCGCGCAAATCCATAAACGCCAACGATGAGCGTTTCGCACTGGCCGCTTAAGGCTAGAGCCGGGGCCGCGGAAGCGTGGGAGCCCAGGACAGCCGGTGGGGGCGTCGGCCCCCAGCGTCACGTCCGGGGCACGGGCGTCCGATTTGGCCCGCGCGCGGCGGTGGCGGAGAATGTTTGCGCAAATCCATCCCGCCCCACCTGCCGATGCCCCCGACCCCCCAGACGGAAACCGAACTCAGTCTCCGCGCGATCCTCACCGGCGCCCTGCTCGGGGCCCTGCTCACGCCCTGCAACGTCTATTCCGGCCTCAAGATCGGCTGGTCCTTCAACATGTCGATCCTGGCCTTGCTGGTCGGCTTCGGCTTCTGGCGCGCCGCCGCGCACCTCGGCGGCCTCGCCCCCTGGCAACGCAAGGAAAGCAACATCAGCCAGACAACGGCCTCGGCCGCCGCGTCGATCATCTCGGGCGGCCTGGTCGCACCGATTCCGGCGCATGCGCTGCTGACCGGCGAGAGCCTGCCGACCGGGCAGATGATCGCCTGGGTCTTCTCGGTCAGCTTTCTCGGTGTCTGGGTCGGCTGGTATCTGCGACCGCTATTGATCGAGCGCAGCGCGCTGCGTTTCCCGGCCGGCGCAGCGACCCTCGAGGCCCTGCGCGACATCTTCGAGCAGGGCCGGGAGGCGATGCACCGTCTCGCGACCCTGACCCTGGCCACGATCGGCGCCGCTGGCATCAAGACCCTCGACGTGGTCTTCGGCCTGCCTCGCTGGGCGCCCGGCCCGGGCTTCGCGCAATACACCTTCACGCTGGAGCCGTCGATGCTGCTGCTCGGCTTCGGCGCCATCATCGGCCTGCGGGTCGGGCTGTCACTTCTGCTCGGGGCGGTGCTGGCCTTCGGCCTGGCGGGTCCGACCCTCGTCGCGTCGGGCTCGGTCCTCCTGCCCGCCAACGCCGACAGCGCCTTCGGCCTGCTCGTGGAATGGCTGATCTGGCCCGGCGTTACGCTGATGGTGTGCGCCTCGCTTGCCAACCTGGCGGCCCAGCTGCGCCAGGCACTGGTGCGGCGCGGCACGGTCCGCGGCGGGCTGCCTGCGGACTGGCGACGTCCCGGCCCGGCGCTGGGTCTGCTCGCCGCCACGGCCCTGACCGTGTGGCTGCAAAGTGCCCTGTTCGCCATCCCGCTCGGCATCGCGCTGCTCGCGGTACCCTTTGCGTGGATCCTGGCCGGCGTCGCGGCCCGCGTGGTCGGCGACACCGGCATTCCCCCCATCGGCGCCATCGGCAAGGTGTCCCAGCTCGGTTTCGGGGTCGCCGCGCCGGGCCAGGCCATCACCAACCTGATGACCGCCAACGTGGCCGGCGGCGCGGCCGGTCAGTGTGCCGACCTGCTCAACGATTTCCGCGCAGGTCACGGCATCGGTGCGTCGCCGGGTCGGCAGGCGGTGGCTCAGGTCGTCGGCATCGCGGTCGGCAGCGTTGCCGGTGTCCTCAGCTACCAGGCCTTGATTCCGGACGCCGCTCTGCTGCTCACGCCGGAGTGGCCGGCGCCCGCGGTGGCCACCTGGAAGGCTGTCGCCGAGACCATGGCCGAGGGCTTTGCGGCGGTGCCGGCAGATGCCCGCGTGGCGATGATGCTGACCGCACCGATCGGCATCGCCCTGGGCCTGGCCGAGGCGCTCGCGCGCCCCGCCATCCAGCGCTGGCTGCCGAGCGGCGTCGCGGTCGGCCTGGCCTTCGTGATTCCCGCGTCCATCTCGATCGTGATGTGTGCCGGGGCGCTGCTGGCGAGCCTTGCCGCACGACTCCGGCCCGATGCTGCCCGTCGCCACACGGTGACCGTCGCGGCTGGCCTGGTGGCCGGCGAGAGCATCGCGGGCGTGGTGGCGGCGCTGGCCGCGATGACCCGTTAGGGTCCGCGGTGGCCGCGCGTCAGGTCGTGCTGTCGCGCACCGCCTCGCATTTGGCCTGGGCCTCGGCCCGCCCCATGTCGTTGAGCGCCTTGTTCAGGCAGGACCAGTAGGCTTTGTCCTTGCGCACCTTGAGCAGCCGCTGACGTTCCGCCTCCTCTCTGGCCAGAAGCGCATCAGTCTCGGCCTGGGCCCGCGCCCGCTCCTGGCGCTCGATCTTCTCTTCGGCCAGGCGCCGCTCCTTGAGCACGTCGCGCTCGAGCTCGAGAACCTCTCGCGATGCTGCCAGGGCCTCGGACTGCGCCTTGGCGATCCGTTCGGCCTCCTCCTGCTCGAACGCGGCCCGGCGGCGGAGCTGCTCGAGCCGCAGGCGTTCGGCCTGCTGCCTGGCTTCATGCGCCTTGCGCTCGGCCTCGACCTGCTGCAAGGCCACTGCGGCCTCGTGTTCGATACGCGCCTGCTCCTTGAGGTGCATGGCGAAAACACCGACCGCCACCACGAGAATCAGCGCGATCACGCCGTGGGGAAACAGGCGAAAGCCCCCACCGACAGGCGCATCCGTACTCCCATAGCCGCCACGACCGGCCGCACCGCCCCCGCTGCCGCCGCCGACCAGCTGGTCATGGAGCCGCCGGTCGTATGCCGCGCGGCGATCCGGGTGCCCCAGCGACTCAATCGCGTAGCGCAATTCCGCGCTACCGTCCTGCCCCCGCTGGCGAGCGTCTTTGATGGTTTGAGCGACGGCCTCGTCGCTGGCGTCCGGACGCAGTTTCAGGATCGCGTAGAAGGATCCCTTGCCACTCTCGGCCAGTGCCGCAACCAGGCGGGCTCGAATGCCATCGATGCCGTCATCGTCGGCTTCGGACGGTGCATCGGGCTGTTCAGCGCCCGCTGCGCCCAGCATCTCGTCGCGGCGCGCCCGGATATACAGGGTGCGTGCGCGGCTCTCGTCTCCAGAAGCCTCTGCCATCGCGCGGGACCACAGGCGCTGCTCCATGCGCCCCGATGACAGCTCCCGGGCAATCCGGTCGAAAACCGCCTTCTCATCCATGCCTGCCAGACACCTGATCGAGCCGGCCCGAACGGCCGACGACAGCGCAAGGATCGGAGCGCCGACGACGGCTGACAAGTCGTCTGGCATTCGGCGCACCGGTCCGGCCGACGGCCGGTAGCGGCGCTAGGGTCTGTGGACATTTGTATGGCGGATCGCGTTGAGACTTTGAGCCTGTGCCACAAGGCGCGGGAGGAAGGCAAGGGTGGCCCCCTTGGCGACGAGCGCAACGAAGTGGCGCGGGCTCAC